>JAUVIS010000085.1 GCA_030592635.1 Candidatus Fermentibacteraceae bacterium
CCGGAAAACGAACTCGAAGACAGGGCCCCTGTTGTGTACTTCCACGGAGATCCCTGCACCGTTACTGTCAGGGTATCCTTTCCCGACATGGGTTATGCCACAGAAGTGCTTCCAGCACCTGATGAAGGGGGAGCAAATTCCACATACCTTGTCTGGAATGACCTTGAACTCACAGAATCTCCCGAGGCCGGTCTCATTGAAGGATGGGACAGGCACGAGTATCTGAATTTTCCAGTGCCCTTATGGAGAGAGGTGGATGCCCTCTGCATAACATCCGACGACAGATACGACCGCTTTATCTATTACGAATGTGTTCCCGGAAACCCCGGCGAGCTGCCATTCATAAGCGAGTCGGGCAACCAGTCCTTCAGAATGCCTTACGGTGAAATACCCTGCATAGTGCTGACATCAGCGGACGGAAAACCAATGTACGGTATCTTCACTCTGGCCGATATCATGCACGACATACCCAAAGGGCTTCAGCTCCTTTATGAGCCTGAAGCGCTTCGCAGAGAGATGATGTGCTGGGCTGATGGAGTACTGTTCGAGGACGAATTCGACAGTTTCTGGAACACCTGGGAAAGCGAATTCCTCCAGGGTACCGCTACCGGTGTGACAGTCATCTACCGTGTCCCTGAAGAGATAGTTGAACAGATAGCCTCAATTGAGATCATTACCGACACGCAGATGGAAATCAGTATCAGTCGTTTCATCATCGCTGAACTGCCCTACAGAACGCCATAACCACACAAATTACCCTTACTGGGGAGCCGAAACCGGCTCCCCGGTATCTCAATCCGGCAGAAACAGTTTTCCTGCGGTATAAAACCCTGACAAGACTTCCCGCGTTTTTCAACTGCACCCGGATGGAACCGTTGCCTTATTCTGTCAAGTGGTTAGTCTTTCACCGGAGTTGATTTCGCTGAAGGAACAGAAACTTTCTCAGGTAATAACGGGTTGTATATCATGATGAAACATCCGGGAATCTATCCCCGAAGTGGTTGCCGAAAACAACCGCAAGAAATTTGAGACGCTCCTGTGTCCCGACAGATGTATTTCTGAATTCGATACAGACCAGCTTGACTCAATCCTTCACCATTTGTTATTCTAGCCTTGAGTGTCTGACAGGTATTCGGTGCTGTTCCGGTATATATTCTGCTTAATGAGGTGCCAGATGACCAATACTGACAAACAGAGGGTTTCTTCTGATTCAAAGTGTAACGAACTCCTTGAATCCACCGCTCAGAATGCACAACTCCTTCTCTCCGCTTCTGATCCTGATGAAATCATGGATACTGTCCTTAAGAATCTTGGGAAGACCGCTGGAGTTTCCCGGATGTACATCTTCGAGAACAGTACTGTCGACGGAACATTATATACATCCCAGAAATTCGAATGGGCCAACGAGGGAATATCTCCACAGATAGAGGATCCTGAATTGCAGAATATCCCATTATCAGAGGCGGGTTATGACAGATGGATAGAGAAACTTTCGAACAATAATATCATATGCGGTAATGTTGAGGATTTTCCTGAATCGGAAAAAGCCCTGCTTGAGCCTCAGGATATTATCTCGATCCTTGTGATTCCTATAATGCTCAATACCGGATTGTGGGGATTCATCGGATTTGACTACTGCAAATCGAAGCATTCATGGAGCGAAACTGATATCGCTCTGCTTAGAACCACTGCGGCCTGCCTGGGTTCGGCTCTCGAAAGAAAAAACGCTGAGAAACGGCTTCAGGCGCTTTCAGACGCGTCTTTTGAGGCAATACTCATATATGAAAATGGCATATGTATCGGCCAGAATCTTACCGCGGAGAAAATGTTCGGGTATACTGAAGAAGAAGCCGCGGAAAGATATGCAGCAGAATGGGTAATACCGGAAGATAGAGAAAAGATTGTGAATAACATACTCTCCGGCAGCGGAAATCCTTTCACTGTTACTTCATTGCGGAAGGACGGGACAACATTTCCGGCCGAGATTCAGTGTAAGATGATGGATTACCATGGACGCCAGGCAGAATTCATGGCCCTGAGGGATATTACCATGCGCGTTCAATCTGAAACATCTCTCGGCAGGAGTGAGGAAAAATACAAAAGAAGCTTCAACATGTTCCGTCTTCTCGCTGATAATATGTCCGATCTCCTCTGGGCAAAAGACATGAAGGGCAGGATCATATTCATAAATAAAGCATGCAGTAAAATGCTGAATGCCGAGGATGTGCATGAACCTGTTGGGAAGAAAAGCATTTTCTTCGCTGATCGTGAAAAAATAGCCCATTCTGATGATCCGGACTGGTACACATTCGGCAAAACATGCGCTAATTCAGATGCGGCAGTTATTCAATCCGGGAAGGCAGAACAATTCGACGAGTTCGGTACTGTCAATGGTAAATTTCTCTATCTTGATGTTCATAAAGCTCCTATCCGGGATGAAAACGGTAAAATGATCGGTATTGTAGGAAGTGCCCGGGATGTAACTCATGAGAAAAAACTTGAGTCTGAGAGGGAAAAATTGATTCTGGCTCTTCAAGCCGGCGAGAATTTCCTGACTGAAGCACAGGAACTGGCGCATCTCGGGAACTGGACAAAGGATACCAGTACGGGAAAGCGCACATGGTCAAAGGAGATGTTCAAGATAGTCGGACTCGAGCCTCAGCCTGTTACAGATGAACTACTGGATTCAATATTCTATCCCGGCGATCATGAGGAATTCACAGTTGAAGTGCAGAAAGCTATTGAAGAACACAAAGAGGTTTTGGATATTGGATACCTGATACAGCACCCCGATGGAGAAGTCCATCATGTGCATGAGAGAATACGAATTGAGTATGACGGGAAATGGAAACCTCTCAAGTATTTTGGAACTTTGCAGGATGTTACCTGGCGCGTCCGGATGGAAGATGAAAAACTTCAACTTGAGCGGCAGATCCTTCACTCACAGAAGCTCGAGAGTCTGGGTATACTCGCCGGTGGCATAGCGCACGACTTCAACAACATCCTGATGGGCATTCTCGGCAATGCGGATCTTGCCCTGCAGAGCCTCTCTCCCCTCTCGCCGGTAAGAGAATACATTGACAATGTTGTATCCTCTACCAGGCACGCCGCGGAACTCTCAAAGCAGATGCTCGCGTATTCCGGAAAAGGAAAGTTTATTATTGACAGCGTTGATCTCAACGAACTTATCGGTGAAATTACCCATCTTATTGATATTTTCGTCTCGAAAAATATAGTTCTGAAATTCGACCTGCCCGAGACCCTTCCCCTCATTGAAGGTGATGCCGCGCAGCTTCGCCAGGTTGTAATGAACCTCGCAACGAACGCCTCAGAAGCAATTGGAAATCGAAGCGGAGCGATCACTATCTCAACCGGAAAGGAATACTGCAACAGAGAATTCATTGACTCAACAGAAAGCGCAGCATGGATGGGACTGGAAGACATTCCGAAGGAAGGAATGTATGTATACATTGAAGTAAGCGACACCGGTTGCGGAATGAACGAAGAAACGAGAAAAAAGATATTTGATCCATTCTTTTCAACTAAATTCACCGGACGCGGCCTCGGAATGGCTGCCCTGATAGGAATTGTGCGGGGACACAGGGGGAGTATTCTGATCAAAACCGAGATCAGCAAAGGGAGTACTGTCAGAATCTATTTTCCGAAATCTGAGAACACAGAAGCTTCTCATCGCAAGGAAGTACCCGGGTTAACGGAATTGACAGCAACTGGAACGATACTGCTCGTAGACGACGAGAAGATTGTCAGGGATGTAGCGAGACAAATGCTTGAGCGTTCGGGGTTCAGTGTGATAACCGCGGCTGATGGAGTAAAGGCTGTACAGGTTTTCAAAAAACACTCAGAGGAAATCGACTGTGTTCTGCTCGATTACACGATGCCGCATATGAATGGTGTAAAATGCTTCTACAAACTGCGGGAAATCAAACCGGGAATTCCGGTTCTTTTATCGAGTGGTTTCAATCACCAGGAGATTTCACAAAGATTGCCTGATATTGAAGCAATTGGTTTTATTCAGAAACCGTACGGGACGAATGAGGTTGTGAGCAAAATCAATCAGATATTGCAGCGACTGTCATAACCTGTCCGTATCAAAGCCCCGAGTAAATACTGGAAACCGCTGTGCTTCCGGGAATACATATTCTCTGCCAGCTCCCTTGAGATTATCTCCTCTTCAAGAAGTATCTTGAAACAAGACCGGCGAAGACATCCATGCAAGTGCTTTACTGGTAAGAGTGCTATTGATACAGTTCTATTGACAGGATTATAAAACTCAGGTATCTTCGTATGGGAAGAGTTGAAAGGGGTTTCTTTCTTTATAATGTCTCATTACTGATATATATAATACTATCGAGAGGGGGAAGTGGTATGAAATTGTTATTATCGGGGGTGCTTATTGTCGCACTGCTTTCAATGCCCGGATGCGGCAGCAGCAATAATGCCACGGGTCCGGATCCTGAAGTACTTGACAACAATTATTCAGGCACATTGCACTTAAACTTCTCAAATACTTTTCCTGAATTTGACGAATCAACCAGTGTTTCCGTAGAAGTTGATAAGTACGGTAATATGACATTCGGAACAGGAACTCTAGACTACAGTGGCGAGGATGATAACGGGGAAATAAAAATCAAAAGAACCGGCACTTTGACCATTCAGCCGAACGGCGAGTATATCAGCGAGACCGGAAACGAGCACCTCGCTGTGAATGAGAACACTACTGTTAATGAACACATGCAGACATGGGTCTGGGATGGCTCAGAATGGCAGCCGTACATGGACGAAAACATTACGGCGACCTGGAACGGTGGTCTTGTCTTTGATTTGGATGAAGCAGCGACGATCGGATCAGTTTGCGAGATAACTAACTCACAGGGATCTATAGTATGGACCCTGACACTGACTCCCGGGCTGGCTCCATAGCATAATTGACAATTTTATCGTTAATTCCGCGGTCACCGGCAGTTATCCGTAGTTTCAGGTGAAACTGGAAGTTTGGTGTTTGGCCTCCCGCTACCCCCGGCAGGGGGATTGGTTTGTTCTTTAACATATTTCCTATCATATTAGTAAGTATTCATCTTTCCTGGATTAGCGCATTTGCACAAATATCCTTCGTGAAACCTCATGGAATATTTTATATATTCAGGGCTGTATTCCGGATTCAAGAAACCTTGTCAATTGCAAATCCTTATTGGAACGGTTGGAGCTGAATATGAAAGCTTACGATGTAATCATTATCGGTGGTGGCCCGTCAGGAATAGTAACAGGAGTTACCGCGCGAAAGCAGAACCCCGACAAATCATTCCTGATGATCAAAGAAGATGAAAAGGGGCTTGTACCCTGCGGCATTCCCTACATCTTTCACGACCTGGATGATGTCTCCCAGAACAAGATGGGACCTGCGCCGTTTGTAAAAGCAGGCGGAGAAGTGCTTGTCGACAGAGTGGTTGATATCAACACCGGCGCGAAAACCCTGCGAACTGAAGCAGGCACCGAGATTTCCTACGGCAGACTTATTTTCGCAACCGGCTCTGTTCCAATAGTTCCTACTTTCATAAAGGGCTACGATCTGGACAATGTTGAACTCATTCCAAAAAACTATAATTACATCGCCGGCTTAAAAGAAAGAATCCTTGCGGCAAAGAACATCGTTGTTATAGGCGGCGGATTCATCGGTGCTGAAGTCGCCGAACAGATTGCCAAACATGAAGACAAGAAGGTAACGCTGGTCGAGATACAGGATCACTGCCTCGGTCAGGCATTTTCACCTGATTTTGCAGCACTGGCCGATGAGAATCTGGAAAAGGCAGGAGTTAATGTCCTCACCGGCAACACTGTTGAACAATTAATCGGCATGAACGGAAAAGTACAATCGGTAAAACTGAAAAGCGGCAAAATCATTGAAGCCGACATGGTCATTTCCGCTATAGGCTACAAACCCAATACAGGTCTTGCGAAAAGAGCGGGCCTGCAACTCACAAAGCACGGAACTATCAGAGTAGATAAATTCATGCGTACTGACGAAGATGATGTGTATGCTGTTGGTGATTGTTCCCAGACATTCGGCTTCATTACGGGCAGAACAGACAACATCATGCTGGCGTCCACAGCAACTGCTGAAGCTCGCATTCTTGGATATAATCTTTGCAAAATTGGTATTCTCAGATCATTTGCCGGAACTCTTTCAGTGTTCTCAACCGAACTGAACGGGTATGTCTTTGCTTCAGCAGGAGCGATTGAACAAACTGCAGAAGCGGCAAGAGTAGAGTATATAACAGGCAGTTTCACTGACATGGACAGGCATCCAGGCACACTGCCCGGTGCTAAAGAAGTCCGGATAAGGATTTTTGTTTCTCCCCGAAATGGTGAAATCATCGGTGGCGAAATATATGGTGGCAAGTCGGTGGGGGAAATGATAAACATCATCGCCCTGGCAATTCAGAAATATGTCACAGTTTACGAGCTTGTTTCTTTCCAGGTGGGAACCCATCCGCTGCTTACCACAGCACCTACAAAATACGCTCTTGTCAAAGCATGCGAAAACGCAATTTCCAAGATAAACAGCTGGGAAAGGTAATCGGACTTACGCTGCGGGGGAATCAATCGATTCCCCCGCTCTCGTACTCCCTGCGGTATGTTTTTCCTTAAAAAATCCAATCGGTAACGTACTCAGGAATTACCAGCGCTCATTATCATCAATTGCTTTCTCGCTCTTTCTACAGCATCTTGAAGTTTAATAATGTCTGTCACTATTTCAGAGCCTGCCTGCTCTTTTGCGGACACTATCAGCGTTTTCATTTCTTTCCGCAATTCAGCCTGCGAAGATTGATGCTCTTCAACAAAAAGTGCCGTTGAGTAAGCTTCAGAAAATGAACCCATTTCTATCTGCAGCCCGGCAACTGCTCCAAGTATTTCAAGACTCATCGGTATCCACTCTTTTCCCCTGATCGCGTCCAGTGCCTTCAAGAGATATTCCGCGGATTCTGCATAATTGCCACGGAGGGTTTCCATAATTCCCAGCGCGCAGTAGGTATTTGCTGTGCCCCACGAGTTCCCGACATCGCGAAATGTTTCAATGTTTTCATTACAGAGCACTTCGGCAGAATCAAATTCCTCCCTTTTGAGAAATATTCGACACAAAATACCCTTAACTATTGCCGCGTTGAATCTGTCCCCAATACTCTTTTCCATTTCCAGAGCTGTTAACAGATAACTTTCCGCCCTCTCCAGTTGATTGAGATTGATGGCGATAATGGCCAGATTGCTTAAAGACGCGGAAACTCCGTGCTGATTTCCCGATATCTTGTCCTTCTCCAGAGATTCCTGATAAAATTTCTCTGCATCAGTGTAATCCATTCGCTGACAGGCCAGGTTACCAAGATTGTTCAGTACCGCCGAAACACCTGAAGTGTCGCCCAGCATTCTTCTTAATGAAAGACTCTCGTTGTATGACATTGCGGCATAATCGTACTCACCGCTTACATAGTACACATTTCCCAGCATATTTAAAGCGCTGGCAAGACCTGTGGGCTCATCCAGATCTCTGAAAAGAACAATGCTTTTTTTCAGTTGATCTATGCTGGTTTCAGCGTGGTGACTGTAAGAACTGAACCAGCCCCGGTATGAAACGAGCCATGCCCGGAGAATACAGGATGCATGGCTCGGGTTGTCTTTACACAATTCAGCACCATGCGCAAACAGTGCTTCACCTTTTCCGTACAACCCCATAAGTGCAAGCAGAACCCGCAGACCATGACAGCCGGTTTCAAGGCTTTCATAGTCGCCGTTTCTGAAAGCCCAACGCCATGCTGCAAGAATATCTTCCAGAGAGCCCGACAGCTCTTGAAAGGAACTGCCCCTGTTTCCTGAAAGCAGATCATCCGTGTGCTCCCTGAGCAGACTGAGGAAATAGTTGCTGTGTTTTTTGGAAAGCAGTTCTGATTCACTCCGGGAAAGTGTTTCTTTCGTTTTCTCTACAGCGAAATTATGTATAAGTTCGTGTATTCCAAAAGAACCATCTTCATAACGCTCTACCAATGACTTGTTTACAAGGGAAGTAAGATCCTTGAGCCCCACAGAAGAAACAGCCTCAGCGGCAACTCTGGTAAAATGACCCCGAAAAACAGCAAGACGGCAAAACAGATCCTGTTCTTCAGCTTTAAGAATATTCCATGAAAACATGAACACCGCCTTGAGGCTGCTGTGCCGTTCGGGAAGATCAGCCAGGTTTGAGGAAAGAGAACAGGTTCTCCTTATCTCTCCAAGAATGTCCGACGGGGAAAGAATTCCGTCCCAGGACGCTGCGAGGACAATTGCCAATGGGCTGCCTGACAACTGGCTGCAGATTTCAGCAACGGTTTTAGAATTTTCTGCCAATCTCTGCCTGCCGGAAACCCTTTCCGCAGTTTCATAATACAGTTTTTCGCTGTCACTCAGTTGAGAAATACTCTCCTCCGGAATACTCATCCCCCGAATTTCAAGTACATTCTCCGCAGACAGTTTCAACTGTTCCCTGCTTGTGATCAACAACTTGACATTGCTTGTTTCTGTTACGATGCGTCGAGGGAAATCAATTGCAGAAGCAAGATGTTCATAATTGTCCAAAACAAACAGAATTTTCAGTTCAGACAGATAGTTGATAACCGCGTTTTCCAGGTTTTGTCTGTTCCCCTGATCAAGGTTGAGAGCTTCGGCAACTGCAAGAACAATAAGTTCAGGGGAGTGAATCTTTGCAAGACTGATAAAGAATACCCCGTCGGTAAATTCAATAATTTTCATGGCTGCGGCCTGCAGAGCAAGTCGTGTTTTCCCAGTTCCTCCCGGCCCGTGAATTGTGAGTATTCTGCAGGTGGCCTTTTTAAGCAGGGTACAAATTCGGTGCAGTTCCTTTTCTCGTCCGATGAAAGGTGTCATAGGTCTTTGCAAGTTGTTCGGGATACAGGTCAGTGTCTTTAGAGAGCCGTCCGAACAATCGGGAATGTCCGGATGTTGCAGAAGGAACAGTCTCCTCGGAGTACTCAAATTCCTGAGCCTCTGAATTCCAAGATCCCGGAATGTAATACCATCCTTAATACGGTGAAGTTCAACGATTTCTTCTGTAACAAGTATCTGCCCGCCACTTCCGGCATCCATAACGCGCTGAGTCAAGTTTACAGATGGCCCGAACAGATCGTTGTCACGCTTCTCCGCGGAACCGCAATGAAGACCCATTCTCACCTTGATACCGTTGCACAGCTCGTAGTCACCTTTACCGGAAAATGCTTTTTGCAATTGAACAACACAGGGAAATACTGAAAGACTACTACTGAAAACGGCAAAGACACCATCTCCTGTGTGTTTTATGATTTCCCCGCCGTACTTCAATATTACATCGTGAAGAATTTGATCATGCAGGACAAGTGTCCGGGACATTACTTCGGAGTTTTTCTCCCAGAGTTTTGTTGACCCTTCAATGTCAGTAAAC
>JAUVIS010000102.1 GCA_030592635.1 Candidatus Fermentibacteraceae bacterium
AAGAGGGAAACAGCAGCAAGTGCAGCCAGTTTGAGTATTCTGAAATCTCTGTACATTATTTTGCTCCTCCCTCCCTGTTACGGCTGTATAAACGCCGAGAATGTGAATGTAGTCTCTATGTTATCAAATTTTCCCTCGGCAGCTTTCAACTGATGAATCTGCAAATTTGTTACAGAACTCATCATGGGCTGTTGTGTCAACTGATCGAAGAAAACACCAAGACGGTGAAATCTTCCAGTCATAGTAAGCTGCCAGTCATAAACATTGTACTCTCCACTGGCGTCAACAGCCGGCGCCATAGGAACAAGGGATACTATCTGCAGACCGCTCCTGCAAGCGAAACTGGTCAGCATCTCAAGTATATCCTCCTGATCGTAATGCCTTGGAAGAAACCTGTCCAGTTCCTCAAGTTCCTGGTTGTACATCTCAATCCTCTGCCCCATCATGGCCAGATCATCTGTAGTCTGCGCCTGAAGTTGTCTCAGCTCCAGATTCTTCATCTCAAGGGTCTGCTCCCGCTCGGCGATCTCAAGATTCACCGACGAAGCAAAGAAGTTGAAGTAACTGAAAATAAGCGCTCCAAGAAGGATAACCCCGATGCCAAACCTGAGAATGCGAGGATCTCGAAAATCAACAGCCAATGTCCGCCTCCCTTCCAGGTTCCCGCTCTGTGAGTTCAACTGTTATCATCTCTTCCCCTCTCCGGACCCTCCTCCGAAAGCTGACAGGTCAATGGGCCATACGGTAAGAGTGTCACCGGCCGACAGGACAAAGCCATCTTCCACAGTTTTATACTCGTATGTTTCCCCGCCGTGATGAGCCTGAAGACCTACTTCAGTCGTAGAGGGAAGGGTATATCCCGCACCCGACTCCGCATCGGGGAGGAAGGGATAAAACTGGATCTCCATAAAGAAAACACCTGAGGCGTTGGTGAAGACTGTCTGAGAACGAACAGCGGAGCTGTCTGCGTCTACAATCAGTTCCACTACTATTCCTTCTGCCGGAACAGTCATTTCTACATCCGTATAAATACTGCCGGTTATGTAGGTCATGGTTTTTTCCGATCCGAACGGATCACAACCTGCAAGAACCACAAGGGCACTCAGCACAACCAGTGCCAGGATCGTCTTTTTCATGATACCCCCCATCAGATTCCGGCGTAGTCGCCCACGAGTGGTTCAAGCGACATCTGATTTACGCCTATGTCAGTACTGAACTGGTACCTTGTTTCGTTGCCTCCGGCATCAAAAACAGGTGCCACATTGTAATTCTGTCCAAAGTCCTCCATCAGGAAAAGAGGATTCACACCATCAGGCATGGTTTCCTCAAGCCTGGTCTGGAAAGCGACAATATCTCCCCAGGTTCTGGCGATTCCGGAGATATGCAGATTGCTGCCGCCAAGAGAAAGGTCGGTCAGATAAATAGTCTTACCGGCTTCTTCCGCAAATTCCGCCTGCTCCGGATAAAGAGCACGCACAAGGTACTCCAGTACATACACTGTACTCTTCTGTCTGAGAGACAGAGCGTTAACAGCGGCTCTTTTCTCGTTGAGCTGTGTCTCAAGAGCATCCAGTTCCTGCTGTCTTAAAACCTGCTGCTGCATGCTGGCAATTTCTGTGTTCCTCCGGCTGATCTCGCTGTCAAGTTCAGCCTTGGTATCAGTAAGACCGCCGTAGTGGATGAACAAAACGATAACACCAACAATGATAAGCCCCAGAGGCGCCCAGCTGAAAACACTGAAAAGCGGCGACGCTCCGGCAGCTGATTTCCTGCTTTTTCTTGTTTTTTCCTCCACCGGAAGGATGTCGATATCAAGACTGCCCGGCTCCAGTGGCTTGAGAGCCAGGCCCACTGCCACTGCAATTACAGCTTCGAGGGAATGCCTGGCGACCTCATCTGCAAGAAGCTCTCCATCAAGCTGTATGTTGCCGAGAACATCAAAAACTTCCACAGGCAGACCATGGTGATCACTGAGAGTTTCAGCAAGTCCAACCATTAACGAGCATCCGCCGCTGAGAAGCATCTTGTCGATTCGACTGCTTTCACCGGATGCCTGGAAGCTGATGAAAGATCTTCGTACGCTGGTTGACAGTTCTTCCATTACACTGCTGACAGCACTCTTGACATCCGCTTCAGAGACTCCCTCTGGAAGGTTACCTTTAAGGATTGCTTCCGCAGTAGGGTAGTCAACTCCAAGAGAGCGAAGTATGGCTTCAATGAACCGTCCGCCTCCCATGGCGAGGTCTCTGTTAAAACTGGGAACACCTCCCCTGGTAATCACAAGGTTGGTATTGTCCGATCCAACATTCAGAATAGTGACACATTCATCATCCGCGGGATGGTAAGCGTTCTCATAAGCCCGCAACAGCGCAAACTGTTCAAGATCCACCGATGATGATTTGATGCCAGCCCCCTGAACGACGCTTCTGTGAAGATGGATGATCTCCTTCTTCGCGGCGACCAGCAGAACTTCCATCTGCCCTGGAGCTGATTCCTCGTTCAGTATCTTGAAATCAATACTGACCTCATCCACCCGGAAGGGGATGTGCTGTTCAGCTTCCCAGTGAATTGCCTGGCGAGCCTGAGCCTCGGTCATTTTTTCCATTGGGATTCTGCGAACGATAACGCTTCTTCCAGATACCGCCGAGTTAACCGTTCTGGTCTTGATGCCTGATTTGGTCAGGGCATCCTTGATAGACTCTACCAGGTGATCTCTATTAATCACCTCGCCGTCGACAACTGTGTCGGGAGGCAATTCGACAATAGCGTATTTACTGAGCTTTATTCCCTTTCCTGAACGAATAAGCTCAACTACTTTTACCGAATGACTACCAATGTCCAGGCCAACAGACGACTTTCCTGACCCACTAAAGATCAGCATGTCTCCCCTCCCTGCAATCGACTCCGAAATACCATCTGACCACCTCCGGAATCCGCTAATCCCAATAAATACCGGGACCTGTTACCTCACTGTGTCATTACCCTAGTAACATGAACAGCCTTCGTCAATACCCCAAATTCATAACTGATGAATTTCATATTTCTATTGACACAGGTTTTGAAAAATGTATCTTTGGTTCACAGGAGGTGTATCGCATGGCAAACACGGAAAGAAACGGCGGCCTGGTAAGCAGCATAGCAGATATTGAAGAACAGTCAGTCGCTTCGGTTCGACTCACGGTTCCAGTCAGGCCGGATCAGGAGGAAGTGCTAACTCGCATTGTGAGAACAATTTCAACTAACCGATCAAAGAACAACAGACAGCAGAGAATCACAAAAGCCTCAATAATAAGAGCTTACATTGATGCGATGTCTGCCCTGTCACTAAACTACGATGAGATTCCCGATGAAAAAGAATTCACCAGAAGACTTGCGGAAGTCATCTCCAGATAACCATTAAAGCACCGTACCATCCGGTACGGTTACTCCCTTGGGAACCACAATAATACCATCTCTTATGTAGATACCATCCCCGTCAAAGGAATCCAGCCCCTTCTCATTAACCAGTCGGACTTCGTTCCCCAGTCTTACATTCTTGTCCAGTATTGTGTTTCTTATCACGCAGTCTCTGCCGATGCCAAGGGCGGGGTGGCTGGCGTTGACTGCACCCGAGTCTCTGGCGTGCCCCCGCCAGAAGTCAGTTCCCATGTTAATACTGTTCGTTATTGATGTACCCGATCCAACATAACTTCGAATACCAATAATGGAATTCTCTATATCTGCCCCTGTAATATCGGATGCACCGCAAACGATGGTATTGTTCAGTGTACAGTTCCTGATTCTGGCTCCGGGAAGAGCTCTGGCTCTGGTATAGAGAGGCGTAAAATTGGAGTACATATCGAATTCCGGATCGGGCATGGTCATATCAATGTTCGCCCTGAAAAAACTCCTGATGGTTCCTATGTCAGACCAGTATCCGTTGAAGAGGCAGGATACTACTTTGTAGCGGTTAATTGCGTCCGGAATAATTTCTTTCCCGAAATCGGTCTTATCTCTGTCTTCGTCCATGAGTATTCTGCGCAGTACCTCGGGCTTAAAGAGATAAATACCCATACTGCCAAGGTAGGGCCTTTCGCGGGTGATGCCCTTTTGATCGCTGGTAAGACCTGACAGTTTATCTGCCGGCGGTTTCTCCACGAAACCCTTTATCACACCATCTGCGGCAACCTGTACAATTCCCAGATCCGGAGCTTCTTCCGTGGTTACCGGTTTGGTCGCGATGCTGATATCCGCGTTGGAAGATTGAAACTCGTTCACGAAACTGGAAAAATCCATCCTGTAAAGCTGATCGCCGGAAAGAATAAGAACCATATCGGGATGCTGGGAAAGAATGTGTACAAGCCCCTGCCGAACAGCGTCTGCGGTACCCTGAAACCAGTTTGTATTTTCCGGTGTCTGCTCCGCCGCAAGAATTGAGACAAAACCGTCAGAGAACCGGTCAAACCTGTAGGTCTGCCCCACATGTCTGTTGAGACTCTCGCTGTTGTATTGAGTAAGAACCAGAATCTTTTTGATACCGTTGTTAACACAGTTTGATACCGGAATATCAATAAGTCTGTATTTCCCTCCAATGGGTACTGCCGGTTTACTTCTATGAAGGGTTAAAGGAAAAAGTCTGGTTCCCCTGCCACCGCCCAGAATAACGGAAACTATATCCATAATAACCCTCCTCCTGTTTTTCTGATGGAAACCATCGCTGTAATTAGCAACATTTTTCATTCCGGGTCAATGACCCGAAATACCCGCAATCCCGGTGATTGTAATATTTTCAAGGTCAAACCTTGACATTGTTTAATAATAAGTATATTCCTTTTAGAGAAATGGAGGTTCTTAATGAATATTGGTAATGTTCGATGCCCGTCATGCAGAAAGCCTATGGTTCCGGTCAAGCTCCACTGCAAAACCTGTGATCTTTCGATTGAAGGACATTTTGAGATGGATGCCCTCGCAGGGCTCAACCACGAGGATCAGGCCCTGGCAATTGCTTTCATCAGAAACTTCGGCTCAATAAAAAAGCTGCAGGATGCACTGGGAGTCAGTTACCCCACTGCCAGAGCACGGCTGGAAAAACTTGTTGAAAAACTCAATCAGGGAATGAAGATGAATCCCCCGCAGGAAAGCACTATACAAAAGCTTGAAAGGGGAGAGATCTCCGTTTCTGAAGCATTGGAGGTTCTCTGATATGCCGGCATTTTTTCTTCTTCTCAAAATTCAAAGAGTCATCGTCCCGCTGCCCTGGTTTGTACTCTGGCTTCTTCTTCTTCCCCTGATTCCCGTAGCGACACTGGTAAGTCCTTTCTTCAAAAAAAAGGAATATGGAAACGTCCTGCGAAATGCTCATCTGGCCTGGTGGGTCATCGTGGGGCTTCACGGCTTGAAAGTTGATATTAACAGCAAAAGCGGCGACAGAATCTATCTGTCATTTGTGTAAAGGAGATTGATATGAGTGATTCAAGAATGAAGATTCTGGAAATGCTTTCTGAAGGTAAGATAACAGCGGATGAAGCTTCATCTCTTCTGGAAAAGGTTTCGGCTTCCGAGAGTGTAACCGTACCGCAAGCTGAAGAAACTCAGACGAACCACGCCGCCCCGAGATACCTGCGAGTTGTTGTGGACAGCGCTGATGGTGACAAGGTTAATGTAAAGGTGCCAATGAGCCTTATCAAAACAGGGATCAAGCTCTCAGCACTTATGCCGGCGGATGCAGCTGACGCTATTAAGGATCAGGGAATTGACCTTTCCATGCTCAGAGATCTCCCGACGGATGAGCTTATTGAAGCTCTCCGGGAGCTTGAGGTAAATGTGGACAGCGCCGATGGAGATACAGTAAAAGTGTTCACCGAGTAGGATTGAACTCTCAAAGTTTTGTAGATTAGCCCCCTGACATAGTTAAGAAAACCTGAATCAGGGGGTTATGGAAATGAAAATAGCGCTTACCGGCCAATCAGGCTGCGGAAGATCCACACTTTACAGAGCGCTGGCCGGCTCTTCAAGTGCTGATACTGCAAAACCACTCACAGTTCATGTTCCCGACTCCCGGATCGACTTCCTCACAGAGCATTGGAATCCGAAAAGTGTTGTTAACGCGACTGTTACCTTCTTTGATGTGCCTTCCCCTGCTTTCAGTCCCCGGAACATGGGCAGAATCAAAGAATCTTCAGCTGTGGCACTCGTTCTGGACAACTACGCCCTTGGGAACATGGAAGAAACCTTCCTGCAGAGTGAATCAGAGCTTATGATTTCTGACCTTGCTATCATGGAAAAACGCGTGGCTCGTCTTACAAAAGAGAGCAAAGCAAAGCAGGCAGAGGCGCAGCTCCTCCTGCGGGCCATGGAATCTATTGAGAACGAAATTCCACTGAGGTTGATTGAGCTTACAGAGCAGGAGCTTGATCTTCTCTCACCGTTCTCCCTTGCGTCGCTGAAGCCGCTTCTTGTTATTTCCAACAGAGCCGGTGAAGGTGTAAGTGATGAAACAGCGATTGCCGAACTGGTAAAGATGCACGGTGGCGCGTTTCTTGGAATTGACAGTGGATTCGAACTGGAACTGTGTGATTTTCCGGAAGAAGATCGTGGAGAATTTCTGGAGTCCATGGGTTTCACAGCATCCGGTAAAGCAAGGGTTCTTTCTGAAGCATATTCTCTTCTTGACCTGATCAGTTTCATAACAATGGGCAGAGATGAAGTAAGGGCCTGGCCAATCAAAAGGGGCAGTTCCGCCCTTGAAGCCGCAGGTACCATCCATTCGGATCTGGCCAGAGGATTCATTCGCGCACAGGTGATTCCCTATGACCTTTTCCGGGAAACTCCCAGTGAAGTGGAACTCAGAAAAACGGGATCAATCGGTCTTCACGGGAAAGAGTATGTGGTACAGGACGGAGATATTCTGGAGATCAAGTTCTCTGTTTAGCAATCACTCTCATCCTGTGGATTACTGAACCCACCTCCGCAGAACCGACAAATATCACACAGAGCCAGTAGAGCCAGATGAGAGTAGCCATGATGCTGATAAACGAGCCGTACACTACTCCCCAGTCCGGAGCACTTACTGCCCGCATGTATATCTCTGTTCCAAGAGCAGTTACACTCATGGCCAGTAATGCCATCAGGGCAGACATTCTCTTTTGCATTGCCTT
Source organism: Candidatus Fermentibacteraceae bacterium (assembly GCA_030592635.1). Classification (GTDB taxonomy): domain Bacteria; phylum Fermentibacterota; class Fermentibacteria; order Fermentibacterales; family JCC-6; genus Sabulitectum. The sequence continues at coordinate 7,137 of JAUVIS010000102.1, forward strand.
GTTGGGCGCTGCCCAGTAAAGCAGAAAAAACACAAGGAAGGTAAATGTAAGGCTCAGAATACGGGCAAGGAATCCACTCAGTGCCGGACCAATCGTGGGCATTGAAGTGAGAAACTCACCGGCGGGAGATCCCGCGGCCAATTTTGCTGCGATGGTAAAGACCGCGGCAAGGATAAAACAGAATGCTACCAGTGTTGCCAGAAGAAAGTCGTAGAGCTTGCCCCAGACAATGTGCCTGCCGGGAACTTCAAACACTTTATCCAGCGCAGTTCGTATGGTTCCGAACAACCGGCTGACCATCCAGAGAAGGGTAACAGAACCGATTATGCTTATGGTGGAACCAC
>JAUVIS010000159.1 GCA_030592635.1 Candidatus Fermentibacteraceae bacterium
AAGGAGTATCCTGTCAATCCAGGGATCATTCATCGCGATGCTCCAGGTCTTGTCAATGTATTGATGAGTGTATAGTTGTTCTACAATGTGAAAGGCATAGATACCTTTTGCTGTTAATTTCCAGACATGCCCGTCTGTTTCCAGAAGTCCGAGCACTCTTCCGAGAAGAAGAGAAGCGCCGAAATCCTTTACCAGAGAGCGTCCAAAAAGATCCGAATAGGCTTCGGCGGAGATATCCCCATTGTAGGAGTTCCAGAAAAGCCAGTACAACCCTCTTGTTCGGGTATTGAAATCCATTCTGTGAGCTGTGGGGGCTTTTCCAGTCTTCACAGATTTTATGTACTCATCAACAGAGAAAACATTTGTTTTGAAATCTCCCAGTCCCAGTGATGTCGCGCTTGAGCCGAATCCGATAAAGTTGTCTCGTGTAATTGATGAATAGCGGGGCGTATTCTTCCCGGCGAATGTCCATACTGAAGTTCTGAGAAAACCTGCTTTGTCTGCTACTTCAATCAGGGAATCAAGCAGCACTTTTTTCTTCCTGCCGTCCAGTGGTTTGTTTTTATTATCGGCGTAGGAAAAATCAATAAATGGATAGGTTGAGATCTGAGTTGCTCCGTTCTCAACAGCGGTAAGAAAATCACGCTCAAGCATCTCAACAGTTTGAGCGGGGATTCCAAAAATCAGATCAACATCAATTGCATTGAAGCCCTCTGCTGAAAGAGTCTTAAGAGGTGTAACCGGATTTTCATCCGTTCTTCCAAGAATCTGCAGAAGCTCCGGTGAGAAAGATTGAACTCCAAGGCTGACCATATCAAAATCAGCGTTCCTGACATTTGCAATGGTCTCCGCTGAAACATCTCTTGGATGCAGTTCAATCCCCATATTGCCCGTGACACTGTAGTATGATTTCAAACGGGTTGTTATTTTCTCCAGTTGATCCCCCGCGAGAGCGGGGCTTCCACCGCCGAAGTAAACGCTTGTAATCTCTCTCTTTCCCGAAAAACTTCTTTCCGACACCAGTGTAATTTCATCCAGCAGAGCGTCAATGTACCGGGAGACCAGGCTGCTGTTGTATTTAACTTTATAGTAAGGGCAGAAGGGGCAGAGAGTTTCGCAGAACGGTATATGAACATACGCGCCCAGGTTCGGAACATCAAAATCCGGCAGGAAATCAACCGATTTCTCGAACACAAACGGTTTCAACTGATGCCCCAGCACAAGGCGCAACACAGTCGTAAGCATTAATAAAATCTCCCGTCCATTTTCAGCGAATCACAATACACAATACTTCAGTCAGAATAACACAGCATAGTTAGTAGAAGGACATTTGTTCTACCCATAGTTTCAACCTCCAATTATATACATGATAGCAGATTCAAGTGTGTATGGCAAGAAAAATCAAGCAAACACTTTCCGATAGGGATTGAAACATTGACCGCTGATCCGAACTGTAACATTTGAGGATAACAAAAAGGCTGAGGTGCAGGGCTTAGTCAAACAGATTCAGCTGATTCAGAGGTCTCAGTATATGCCTGTCCGCGTTCTGCTCCCTCACTTTTCTCCGTACAAGTTCCTCTTTGTATTTCAGTTCCTTATCGAAGTTTTCAATATCCACGAGATTATCACCCTCAGCAGGATGCACGGCAAACTCAACTAATTTTAAAATCTCAGGTTTGGTGAACCGACTGTCAAACATGGAAATTCCACAGCTTTCCTGTATCAGGGATGCCTTGTTTGTTACAGTAAATATGTTTGTGCCGAAGTGGCTGGAGATGAGCCTTTTCGGCATGTAGTTGTCGCTGTTCCTATCCAGCAGGAAATTCAACCGCGCAATCACAGCAACAATAGCTGAGGTCCAGATTGCCATTTTCCCGTGCAAAATGTTCAGTTCCGGATTCTGATCAATGGTCTCAAGCAGCTTAACAGCATAGCCCGCCAGTTCAGCATTGGGGTATAATGAGTAAAACTCACTTATAGATTTTTTTATTCGGATCATTCTGCAGTTTCTTACATAAGTCATGTTCTTCCTTATACAAATCATTAGATTACGGTTTCTTCAGTCCCCCACAACAAACACAGTTGCGTTGATCGTCAGAATGGTGGACAGCTTCTTCTTCACAAAATTACCTCCCGGAGACTGATATACAAGAGTCTTCCGAAATATGCAATTTTACTTTGGATATATGCTACCCGCTGTGCTCAACAATTCTTAATCTTGAGTGATTTGCAATCCAGAAGAAATCCCGGTCATTATGAAGCAGAGGCAGATCGTGTTCAATGGCCACTGAAGCAATCATGCAGTCAATGGGTTTCCGGATCGTAGCCCCCCTTTTTCTCAGAGCCCTGTAGAGTTTAGAGCTTTGGAGGAATGTATCCTTGCTCATCGGCAGGTAGATCAGCGCTTCAAAGAAATTCTTTGTTCTGAAAAAATCCCTGTCGAATTTTATGCCTTGAAGTACTTCGGTAAGAATTACACCGCAGATACATATGTCTTCATCATCACTGATCAGTTTTTCAAGAGCGTTTACATGTGATGCCGAATTACCTCGAAAGAAATCAATCCAGACAGTGGTATCTACAAGAACCATTATACTCGCTCTTTACGCCATACAGCCAGATCGCCTTCCCAGACCACTGACCCCTTCAATTCCATTAATCGTCTCTGTCTGGTAAGTCTGCGCAATTCATGCAGCGCAAAATCGATCAGTGCCCGACTTGTTTTGATCCCTGTAAGTTCTTTACACTCATCTAATAGCTTGTTATCAAGGACTATATTTGTTCTACCCAATTCTCTACCTCCATCCATACACATAATAACGTATGATAATGTGTATGGCAATATGCAATATTTTCCCTCGTTTCCCGTCTTCAAAATTGAAGAGAGGAGAAAACGGAAGATGACAAGAAGCGGTAAAACATTATTAGCCGAGTTCTGGGAGACCAACTATCACAATCTGGTGAACTTTGTCAGAACAAAGCTTGAGGATGCTTCCCACATGGACAGCGAGGACATTGTTCAGGATGTTATTCTCAGCCTTCTTGACCGCCCTGACATAACACAGCCCATAACCAATCTTACAGCTTATGTGTTTCGCGCTCTCAGAAACAAAATCATAGACGAGTACAGAAAACCCGATAACCGGACTCAGTCGCTGGATGAACACAACCACGAACAGCTGAACCTCTATGACATCATTCCTGACCTGAAGTATGAACCCCGGAACTCTTACGCCCGGGAACAGCTCAGAAACCAGATCTACACAGCCATAAGCAACCTGCCTCAAGAACAAAAACAGGTAATCATAGAAACGGAATTCAACGAAATATCATTCAAAGAGCTCGAAAAACAATTGAATACCCCCATCGGTACTCTCCTGGCCAGGAAACACAGAGGACTGAAAACAATAAAGAAGCAGCTCAATCACATAAAGGAGGAACACAATGTTCTGTTCAACAGTTAGAGTGGGCAACCGGGTAGTACACGGCAGCCGCGCAGCAAAAGTATTCAAAGTCATTGGCTTTATGCTCCTGGGAGTCATCGGTGTCACTGCCCTTGCCGTTTTGTTCGGATTCATCGTCATGTGGCTCTGGAACGCCCTGATGCCGAGTATCTTTAACCTTCCCGAGGTAAGCTACTGGCAGGCAGTCGGCCTTGTAGTGCTGAGCCATATCTTCTTCGGCAGTCACAACACATTCTCAAACAGAGGAAGCAGAAGAGAGAAAATACGCCAGAAGGCGAAGGGCGCCCATGTCCATCTGGAATCCAACGGTAGATCCATCTCCTACGACAATGACCTGGATAACAAGAACAAAGAAGGCAATCATATACATACGGATGAGAACGGCAATGAACGCCACTTCGACTCATTCCGTGAGTTCTGGAATGACTATGGCCGTGAAGCCTTCGACAAGTGGCTGAACAGGAAAGAACCCGCAACTGATCAGACCACTGACGTAGAGTAAAGAAACAGAGAAACGATACATAACTGCCGGTTCCCCCAAAACCGGCAGTTATCAGCAAGGTATAAAGTCAGAGAAGGAGAACGACACAGTGAGCAACAGGGAAAACCGGGTATGTCCGGTTGAAAACGCAGGCAGTCTTGATAACACATTCAGAAGATTGCTGCACAACCCGCAGAAAATCCTCCAACCTTACATCAAACAGGGAATGACAGTGATGGACATTGGATGCGGCCCCGGATTCTTTACCATACCCATTGCAGAAATGGTCGGGGAGAGGGGCAGAGTAATAGCAGCCGACCTGCAGCAGGGGATGCTGGAAAAGGTAAGAGAAAAGATCAAAGGAACAGACCTGCAGAACCGGATCAACCTTCACCGGTGCGAAGGAAGCAGAATCGGTGTAACAGAGCCTGTTGATTTTGTCCTGCTCTTCTACATGGTTCACGAAATCCCGAAGAAAAATGAATTCTTCAAAGAGATCGAAGCAATGCTGAAACCCGCAGGCAAGGTTCTTATCGTAGAGCCGCCCTTCCATGTATCAAAATCAGCCTTTATAAAAACAATAACAATAGCAGGATCAGCAGGATTCATACACAGTGCCGGACCTCGCATACTGCTTAACAAAACGGTGATACTGAAAAAGAGGTGAAA
>JAUVIS010000177.1 GCA_030592635.1 Candidatus Fermentibacteraceae bacterium
CCTGTTGAAGCTTCTCACAGCAAGATTCTTAAAAATGGATTGAAGTATCCGGTTGATTCCTCCCGTGGAAGCCGCTTGAAGTATTCTGAATCAGCAGGGGGTGAGAAATGATACCTTACACAGTGAGCATACTTCCATTGCTGGCACTTAACTTTCTGGGGATTGCGCCTCATTGCTCATCAGCTTTCCTTGGTCACTGCCTCCATCCGGACGCTGTGATCAGCAATGTGCTTGATCCCGATTTGTTCAACGAAAGTACTGCCTGCTGGCTGGCTGTCTTTCATCTCAAAAGTCATGATGTGGAAGATATTCAGATCTGTGAAGTGACGCGTATTGAAGCACCTGTCTCAGGTTACCTTGTGGATGCCGCAGGTCGGTGGGATTCCGGAGACGGGAGCGTTTACAGTGTGTTCAGAACGGGCATTCTTGACGGACAGGATTATGAGGATGAGAAGGGCGGGGAGTTTGTTTTCCTCGCTGCCGGGTTTCTGGCGAACGGAGATGTGTTTTTGTATCCCGAGCCTGTGGTTACCGCTGATTCAATCTACCAGTTTGTATCCGCTCATGAATTCCTGATGGACAGAGATGAATTCTTTGCGCTGCCGGAGCGGTACTCACGCTGAAAGAAAGACCCCGGTTGCCCGGGGTCTTTGAAGATCAGAAAGTGGATTTGATGGAACCCCAGGTTGATCTGGCAAGTGAAGTGTTCAGATCGATCTTATAGATCTCATCGGTGTTCATGTTACTTACCCAGAGATAACCATCGGCATCGAAAGTCATTCCGTGTGCCGCTGGAAGAACTGATGAGCTGATGGATTCCACAAGGACTCCGCTTCCATTGTATACTCGAATCGGGAATTCCGAATCATTGCAGGCATACCACCATTTACTGTCATACCATGCTATGTCATAGAAATCAATTCCCAGCTCAACCATGAACTCGGGGCCTGCCTGAAGGTATCCGGTGTAGCTGTAGATCTCAAGAACTTCCTTCATTGTCTGAGTGTCAACACCCGCTCCGTAAATCTTACTGTTACCTGTTGCGAGACCAGATACCTTCTGGTCGAGATCGCTTCCTCAACAATCCAGGTCGAACATTCCAGTGTAACTTCCCGATGTGTTGTACTTGTAGCACCAGGAATCCGTCAAATTGGGTGGTGCTCCACCTGTGATGTAAACAGTGTTGTTTGCGAAAGTCAGGCCTGATGGCTTCCTGGTGCCATTGGCGGCGCAGTACCAGGAGTTCAAAACTGAGCCTGTGGTCGGGTCAACTTCGTAAGCGAACTCTGTAACGCAATCCACTGCCCAGAGTGAGCCGTTTCCGAAACCGAGCCCTGAGATGTTCGTGTCCGGGGCGTCGATGGTGGAGACTATCTGATAGTCTGCCAGACTTGTGCCCGCTAACAGGAACAGCGAAACAATGGTAACAGCAAATTTCATGAAAACCCCTTTCGTTCAGTACAGCAGATAGATAAACATGCTCAACTCTTGAGTCAATAGCTGTAGAAGAAAAGAAAATCGGGGTAAAAAGGCAGGGTTCTAAGATGCACAGGAAAATGCTCAGGTGCGGACGGGGCTGCAGTCACAGTTCTTCCGGAAGTTGTTTCTTGCTGAAAAGAAATTTCCCGCTTATTATACGCATTGCGGTTCGGGAGGGTATGAGTTCAAAAACAGAAAAGAGGGGATTAAAGTGAAGAGTTTGCTTGTTCTTACACTGCTTTTTGCCTTTGCGCAATTTGCGGTTGCTGATATTACAGAGACTTACGGCTGGGAAGGTACTGCGACTATCCTTGGCAATTACGGTGATATCATCGCCACAATTGATGTCGACCCTGTTCACGGTGGCGACCAGTCTCTCAAGCTTGTTGATGACGCAGAATCCGGTACACCTCAGGCTTATGTAGGCTGGGTTGTAGGTCTTTCTGATGGTGATGTTGTTACAGCCTCTTTCTGGAGGTACGACACAACACCTACGGCTGCTCCTTCCTGCAGAATATGGGGAAGCTGGTGTGATGACCCGAATGACATAACAGCTTATGCCGGAAGTGCCGGCGGACAGAATGATTACGGGCCAGGTACCGGATGGGACCTTGCGGAGTACACATGGACAGTTGAGGGTGGCCACACTGGTCTTGTTATTCAGGTAAGAACCTATTCAGAAGCCGGAGACACGGTATGGGTTGATGACATGACCATTACCGCCCCTGACGGTGCTGAAATACGCACACCTGACTATGCTGAGGCACTTTCATCCGACACATGGGCTGCAATTAAAGCTACATTCTAAAAAAGCGCCTTTATAAAAAGACCGGTTCAGCATATGCTGAGCCGGTCTTTCACTGTATACACCTGGCAACCTGATGCGGAAGTTGCATTTCTCCGTAAAGATCAGCTGCTTTGTTCATGTATTGATCAGCTTCCGGAAGATGTTCTGAATCCATATTTTTCAGAAGAAGCGCAAAAGATCTGTATGCTTCCGCCAGAGCGGGTCTGGTATCCAGTTCTCTGAATATCGATACACCCTCACTGAAACACTTGCGGGCTTCATCAAGTTGACCGCGTGCGGCGTGAAGTTCGCCCAGAGTACATGCATAGGCAGCGGCACCTGTCTTCATTTCCGTCTTTTTCAGGAGATCATGCACCTTTGACAGCGTTTCTTCTGATTGATCCAGGTGAGTAAGGCGAATCAAACAGCTGGCGATGTTGAGATAGATGTGCTGAAGAAGAGAACTTGATTGAACATTTTCAGCAATAACCGCAGCATCGCGGAACAGATCAATCGCTGAATTGAGTTCTCCGTTGTTCATCCTGATTTTTCCGAGAACGCTCAGTGAAAAGGCTTCCTCTCGTTCGAATGAGGAATTTCTGGACAACTCAAGAGCCATTTCTGCATATTTTACACCCGCTTTTGATTGTCCCATGGTGCAGTGTATTCCTGCAAGATGGTTGTAAGCCAGCAGAGTGTCGTGTATTACGCTGAGAGATTCGGCAAGTTCCTTTTGCTTCAAGCCGTGGTAGAGGGCTCTTTCGTAGTTTCCAAGTTCGGCATTTATGGTGCACAGCTCTCCGTGTGTCCTGATTATCAGTAATTTATCTCCAATTTCTGTGGCTATCTGAAGTTGCTTTCTTATACTCCCTGTGGATTCGTGGAATTTCCCCTGTTTCCCAAGGACGAGTCCGATATTACCGTATGTGAGTGCGGCTTCCCGTTTCATACCGTTTTTGAGAGCAATTTCTATTGCTCGTTCATACAGATCCTTTGCAAGTGAATACTCTGCCTTTCCCCAGTGAACCATGGCAAGAGTATTGAGTGCGTGTCCTGTTTCTCTTGCTTTTATCATTTCAGAGACGCCGGAGAGAGATTCACCGATTTCAACGGCCAGAAGAGCCATTTCCATCGCGGTGTCGATATCACCGGTCATGCAGTATGTCCAGGCTCTGAAGATGGCGATTTTCAATTCCTGTACCTTGCTTTTGCTGCCGGAAGCAGTGAGCCTGTCATCAAGATTGTCGATGATCGTCATTCCTTCTTCAAGTTTACCCTGAGTAAAGAGAATGTCCGCAAATCCCAGAGTCGCGTCTCCTGCCAGAGAAGAATCGGAGGACAGATCTGCTGCTTTTCTGTAGCAGGCGATCGCTTCAGGGTATTCACCGATCAGTTCCCGAACCGCGCCGGAGAGGTAGGAACATTCCGCGAGGCTCTCTTTCTGATCAGGAATGTGTTCTTCAATAATCCTGATTCCTGTGGTGTATTGGTCAAGAGCTTCCTGATTTCTGAATTCAGCAGCCGCCTGTTTACCGGCGCTGATTGAGTATTTTGCCGCCCTTTTCCACTCCTCCGCGTTCTCGAAGTGGTAGGCGAGAATTCTGCTGAGGTTTTCCGTGTTGTTTGTGTTGGCATTTTCCAGAATGAGACCGATTTCCCCATGAATCAGCCTTCTCCTTTC
>JAUVIS010000063.1 GCA_030592635.1 Candidatus Fermentibacteraceae bacterium
ATACACAGGAGAATCACGGATCAGTGAATAATAACCAGCCTTCCGGTGGAACAGCCGGATCCGCTCTCCAGACGACAGAAGTAAACGCCTGGCGGGATTTCCGCGCAGCACAGGGAGACCTCATGGTGACCGGCGGTCATGCTGGATCTGACAGGAGAGGCTACGCATCGCCCGGAAAGGTTGTACACAATGAGACTGACCTGGCCTTCTTCCGGCAGCGAAAAGGCGAAGTTGGTCACTTCATGTGATGGGTTAGGCTGAATCGCGTAGAGAATCAGCTCCGGCAAAGCGTCTGCGATATTATCTATGCCGGAAGATTCCGCATTGAAGTACCAGTCAACCTCTTCAGCCCAGTATTCACGGGCGGTGTAGACAGATTTTACCTTCCAGTAGATCGTGTCGCCTTCTTCGATGCCCTCAGTGATCTGATACTCTGAGCCTGTGATACCGGTTACCTCATTGTAGACACTGAAAGAAGGATCAGTTCCCCACCACAGGGTATAATTCTCAAAACAGGGGAGATTGCAATCCTCCCAGTCAAGTACAGGTTCAGTTGTTGTTATTGTTTCTCCGCAGGCGGGCGAGAGAAGATGAAATTCTGTGCCGCTCCAGAAAAAGTAAAGGACACCCGCACTGCGTACGCATGCTATACGGGGGTTGTCAGAACTGTCAAGCTTGATAGAAGTACCTTTAAGATACATACTGGTGTTAACAAACTCTATCTGCCAGCCGGAACCGTCCCAGCAGGCGTATCTGAGATCCTGATTGTCAGGGGAATTCCTTCCGTAAGATATGCGGGGATAGTCGGATGAATCAATTGTTATGGAATTCCACCAGCCAACCAGATCATTATCCCCCTGGCTTTCATCAACAAACTCTATCTGCCAGCTTGAACCATCCCAGCGGGCGTATTTAAGACTGTTGGCGTCAATTGGATCCGGAGGCTCCTGAATCTCCTTATACCAGACATAGGATATGTGGGGGAAGTCACCGGAGTCAAGCGCGATGGAAGTGTTAAAACCCACAATAACAGTGGGATCAGAATCATAGTCAACGGTTTCTATCTGCCAGCTTGAACCATTCCAGTATGCGTATTTCAGGGCGCCATTGCCATAATCCATATACGAAATGTGAGGACGGTCAAATGAATCGATTGCTATGGAGGACCACAATCCCATCATTCCTGTATTGTCAATGGTTTCAACCTGCCAGCCTGAGCCATCCCAGCGGGCATATTTCAGGTTGAAGTTGCTGTTATCCCGGTAGGAAATATGAGGATAATCGGAAGAATCAAGAGCGAGAGAAGTACACCAGCCAACGCTTCCCTCAGGATCAACGGTTTCTTTATGCCAGCCGGAACTGTTTTCGTAAGCGTATCTCAGATCGTAGTCGGTGCCACTCTTGTACATGTAGGATATATGGGGATAACCGGAGCTGTCCAGTTCAAGAGAAGACCAGAGACCGGCATCCTCTTCCGTATCAACAACGGTCGTCTGCCATTCGCAGCCATCCCAGCAGACATAGCTCAGATCCTGGCTATTCTCCATTCTGTATGACATATGGGGATAACCGGACGAGTCAAGTTCAAGGGAGGTCCACCAGCCCACGGAAACAGGTTGCGCGGTATCGAAGTTCCACTCCAGGGCGGGAGAATACCCCGCTGACAGGAGAACCACGACCGCAAATAATCTTATCATCCTGCTCATCGTTTATCATCCTTTCTTTCTGCCTTCATTTTATGGAGTTGAATGCGTGGTTCATCTGAATACTGTGTGTCAATTGTTCGTCATCACCTTCCGGGTTGTTCTACACTTTCTTGAGCCTGACGATTCTCTTCTCTCTTATAAGAATGTCAACATCCAGATCCTTCACCGACGGGGCTTTGTTGAACCGCTGATAAAACGAATCCCTCAGCAACTCGGCCAGCCCTTCATCCTTTATGTGAAATGTCAGAGGCATTGGTGTCCTGCTCTTCATGCTCAGCAGTATATCGCGGCAGTCGTATATCTTTGCCTTGCAAGGAACTCTGTCAACTATTCTTAGATCCATATTGTTAAAAGAAGTCCACCGTTTGACAGTTTCCAGCACTAAGGCCTTATTCAGCTGTTCGAGGCCGGTTATCGAATTAATAACTACCCCCCTCTGCTCAAGGGCTTCGAGTGTTGCTCCGGGAGATTTCCTTGACAATTCCTCCGCCAGCTTCATGTCTATTTTTTTCAGGTTTTTAAGTAACATTGTATCTCGTGAGAAGTTGAGAATCTCTTTTTCTGCTTTTGAGGATAGCTCAGAGATTTTCTCCGCTATCTGCACCGGGTCTTTCAAAACCGTAATGTAATCAAGCTTTATATCCGGCTCTATAGCATTCTTGAAAAGGAGAATTAAATCCTTACTCACCTTGCTGATGCTTTCGTTGAGGATTTCAGTTTCAATTTCCAGTGTGTTTTGCGCCTTCTTGAACAGCATTTCAGGATTAACGGCCCTGTATTTCTTTCTTCCCGTGTTCAGTTGTACGCAGCCGCCTTTTTTCTCCAGAGAAGCCAGAATATCATAGACCTTCTTCATGTTCAAAGAGGCCATCCTCCCGACCTCGGCCGGTGAGCATGCCTCCTTCTGCAGCAGGACAAAGTAGGCTTTTCCCTCGTTTTCTGTGAAGTTAAGGCTTTCGAAAATATTCTGCACTTCTTTGTTTACAACAGAAATCATTTTTTCTCCCCCCTCCGGGGGAGACAATAGCGTCAGCCCGGGATCATGTCAAGAGAGCCAATGTGAATTCTGCCGGCAGTTCCCCGCCGATAGTATTGCTGTTCCTGTAAATGTTGAACTGTTTCGTCTTTCCCTTACAGGAGTGTCCCTTGCCCCCGGTGCCGGAGGTGATAATACTATTCCATTGAGAAAAGATGCTGTGATTCAACTTTAAGTTGTGTTTTCTTTCCTGGAGGATAACATGAGTGTTTTTCCAAGTGACATTGAGATCGCAAATATGGTTAAGCCTCGTCCTGTTGTGGAGATAGCCGCAAAGATCGGTTTGTCGGAGTCCGATCTTGATCTGTACGGAGCTGACAAGGCAAAGGTGCGTCTTGATACTCTGGAGAAGAGAGCTCGTGGCACAGGTAAGCTGGTGCTGGTATCCGCCCTTACACCAACATCTGCCGGGGCGGGCAAAACAACGGCAACTATCGGGCTTACCCAGGGGCTGGCTCTGCTGGGCGAGAATGTCTGCTGTGCTGTGCGTGAGCCTTCACTGGGTCCGATATTCGGGATAAAGGGCGGTGCGGCAGGCGGGGGATATTCTCAGATCATTCCCATGGAAGATATCAACCTGCACTTCACCGGAGATATGCATGCTATTACCGCGGCGAACAATCTGCTCTGTACTGCTCTTGATAACTATCTGCACTGGGGAAACCCGTCTCGTCTTGATCCCCGTACGGTGAGTTTCAAGCGGGTAATGGATATGAATGACAGATCTCTGCGTGACATCATCATCGGGCTTGGCGGCAGAACCCAGGGTGTACCCCGTGAATCGGGATTCGATATAACCGCCGCAAGTGAAATCATGGCAATTCTTGCCCTGTCTCTGGATATGGATGACCTGAAATCACGGATTGACCGGATCTTCATCGGTCTTACCTATGACCGTAAAGAAGTGCTCGCAAAGGAAATGGGTGTTACCGGCGCGATGGCAATGCTGTTGAAAGATGCCATTAAGCCCAATCTGGTGCAGACTCTTGAGGGGAATCCCGCCTTTGTGCACTGCGGCCCCTTTGCAAACATCGCCCATGGCTGCAATTCAATTCTGGCGACAAAGATGGCAGTTTCTTTTGCTGACTGGGCCATTACCGAGGCCGGGTTCGGGTTTGACCTGGGAGCGGAAAAGTTCTTTGACATCAAGTGTCAGTATGGAAAGCTCTGTCCTTCACTGGTTGTGCTGGTGGTTACCTGCCGTGCCCTGAAAATGCACGGAGGAGTTAAGAAAAAGCAACTGGGAATTCCAAATGTGGAAGGCGTTGCCGCAGGCCTGCCGAACATGGAGAAGCATCTGGAAAACATAGGCAAGTTCGGCCTGCCGGCAGTTGTATGCGTGAACAGGTTTGCTCAGGATACTGATGCTGAACTTGAAACAGTACTTGAACGGTGCAGGGAACTGGGCGTTGCCGCCGCTATTGGAGACGGCTTTGCTCACGGCGGCAGGGGGATGGAAGAGCTTGCCGGTCTTGTTGTGGAGAACGCAAAAGACTGTTGCGGCACTTTCAAACCTCTTTACGACTGGAATGACAGCATTGAGAACAAAATTGAGATTATTGCAAAAGAGATTTACGGTGCCGAGCACATAGATTTCACCAGCCTGGCAAAGAAGGATCTCAGGATGATAAAGAGACTGGGTTATGATAAACTTCCCGTCTGCATTGCAAAAACTCAGAAATCCCTTTCCGACAACCCGAGGCTGCTTGGCAGACCCAAGGACTTTGTGGTAACAGTTCGAGAGATAGAGATTGCGGCCGGAGCGGGATTCCTTGTACCAATAACCGGAGATATCATGAGAATGCCGGGGCTGCCGTCGTCTCCCGCTGCTGTAAACATGAATGTTGATGACGAGGGGAAAGTGACGGGGCTTTTTTAGCATGAAACCTTTTTCGTCCAGGAACCGTCTGTTTTACAGAGTGTCTTCTGCTGCGCAAGCTTTCCGAAACGACAGCCCTGATAACTTTCAGCTTAAGATATGGGTTGAGGAAGAATATTTGTGCGGAGAGATTCGCAGCATGGAGGCTCTGCCTGTTGTTTATTCAATAGTAGTTTTGTAAGAGAGAATGGCACAGTTTACCGTGAGAATGAGTTATGGCGTATTGCGACCGACACTGAAACATCCAGGAGGCTTTCAGAGAAATTGCTTTTCAGAAACCATGTCGAAGTGCTCTACGATGTCTCAAAGATCCCGGATATTGAAGTTGAAGAGGGTGTGGAATGAACAACAGTTCAGTGAGGTACTCTTACTGAATGAATAAGCTGTTTATGAATATTTGTTTTCCCTGGAGGTTGCAGTGAAGAGTATTCTTGTTTGTGTTGCACTGGTTTCTATGGCGTGGGGTGGCGGGTGGACGGTACTGGCTGAACTGCCTGAAGCTTTTCCAATAACCGATTTCAGAGCAGATGGTAATGGAGTGTATGGATATGGGCTTCTTGAAGAGATTGATGGTATTCTTTTCATGAGTGACATATCAGTAGATCTTCAGGGCAATCAGACCGTTAGTATTCCCCGCCGTGAAATTCATATTTTGGAAGATCAGTCTTTCATGCCCCTTTATGTTCCGGTTCCATTTCCGGATGATATTGAGAGTGCGGAGACTTTTGCCGGAGTAACCCGCATCGGCGTATCGGGAGATACTCTGTGGACTGTTATGTTGGACAGTCTTGATCGTAAGGAGAGTGGTTCACGTGTGATCTTCTGCAGAGACGGTGGATGCTTTGCCGTGTTCAGCCCGACTCGTCAGGATTTCATCTGGAAGGTATACCGTCTCAGCGACTCCGGTGAGGTGCTTATGAGCGGTGAGTTTCAGATGCAGGGCGGCCCTGTGTTAAGTATTGATAAAGTGGTGGAAACCGCAGACGCCGGTTTTCTGATCAGCGGAACAACTGACGATCTGGGGATGAATCTCAGTATGTACCTTGTTGGTATTGACAGTTGTGGGAATCAGTTTCTTGAGGTTAAGGAAGATTTTCGTTTCCATGCAGGATGTGATGATGTAGTTCTTGATAAATCAGGGAATATCTACATTTCGGGGTATACCGGATACGAAAGGGATGACGGCTATTTTATGCCTCCGCAGAATACCGATGTGTTCCTTCTGAAGCTCGACCCCGGGGGGCGGGAATTGTGGCGGACCGTTTTCGAATATCCCCAGGAGAACAGATCTTCAATAGTAGAGATCTCCGATTCCGGGGAAGCGCTTGTTGTGATCAGATCCTTCTCTTATAAAGAAGCAGGCCGGACACTCGGCCGTACTTTTCTGCTGTTTCAGGAGGAATAGTATATTTTTCGTGGTTAGCTCAGATGTTTATCCACAACCGGGCACAGTGGGTTGATATCCCGGTCTCTCAATCTGAGGGTTTTCTGCCATTTTTTCAGCAGAGCACCTATTGTATCTCATTTCTTCTTCAGTGATATTATTGCAGCAGATCTTCCGGCGGATTCGCGACAATCTCAGGATAAAGTTTTTTCATGCAATCAGAACAGAGGCCATGACTGAACTCTGCATCGGAGTGGCAGGAAATGTAGGATTCTATTTGTTGCCAGTATCCGTCATCGTCCCTGATTCTTTTGCAGGAAGCACAGATCGGCAGCATTCCGCTGAGGGTTTTTACCTGAGTCAGAGCGTCTCTGAGCTGGTTATTGATTTTTAGCAGCTCAGTATTTTTCAGAGTAACGATTTCCCTTTCTTTAAGACTTGCTTCAACTTCTGTCGCAACTCTGATTCTTGATATTTCTTCGTCTCTGATTTCTGAAAGACGCCCGTTTTCCATCTCTACATAGTCTATGATTGCCTGGTATGCTTCTGTGTCTCTGTTCAGGGCATGGAGTGCACGGGATTCCTGAATTTTGAGTTTTGTTCTGCTTTCATCGTATCCCTGAAAAGTCTTGAACAGATCACTGGTTTCCTGAATTACCAGGAGAGCTTTTTTCGGCTGCTTCTGCTCAAGGAGGGCTTCGCAGAGGGCAACAAGAATCAGTGCTTTCGTTGTAGGCCATTCCGATATTTCCGCTGCGCTCAAGCCCTTCCGACATATCTGCTCAGCCTCAAGGGGTTTCCCTGTGTTGATCAGTGCTTTTGCAAGACCAACATGAGAGAGCATAGCATCCCCGGGAACTCCCAGATTCTGCCTGATGGCAAATGCTTTTCGCTGGTAAGCAAGGCAGCCGTCACGGTCACCAATGTCTTTCCGGGCAATGGCAATTGCTGAGTAGGTATAGGCCAATCCTCTCTGATCGGACAATTCCTCAAAGATATTTTCTGTCTCTTCCAATTTCTCCAGTGCTTCCTGGTATTCTCTTCTCCGCCGAAGGATTGACGAGATGTTAAGAAGAGCCCTGGCTTTTTCTCTTCGAAGATTGTGCTTTTCCGCGAGAGTCAGTACATGTTGCTGCTTTTTGTAGGCTCCGGCTCTGTCGCCCAGCAGATGCAGAAGAACTCCGCTGTTTCCGCACATTGAAGCGGCGCTTTCTATGTCACCAATATTTTCGAACAATTCCGCGGCTATATGATTATGAATCAGGGATTCCCTGTAGTTGCCTGATTTATGATAAGCTCTGCCGGAGATTTTGTGAAGAATTGCCTTTTCTCTGATTACCCCTTCTGTTTTATCAAGTTGTTGAAGGGCCATAGAACAAGTTGTCTCAACAAGGGAGTTGTCACCATTTTTGAAAGCTTCTTCGGCATACCGGCAGATATCCTCTGTGAGCTTCTGGAGTCTTTCTTCACTTGCCTCGGAGAATTCGTTTACAAGAAGTTGTAATGAAGAACAATTATTTTCCATAACATACCTTTCAGAAGATGAGGGAAGAATAAGCACTTTTGCTCAGCAGCACAATGCGGATTCAGTCAGATGGAGTATCGAACAAGAATGTTACTTCTGATCCGGGTTAAGCTCCTCGCTGATCTGTTTGTCCACCCGTTTGAACCAGAAATCTTTCCGATTGCTGCTGGCTGTGAGAAGGGCTTTTGTGAGATCCTCAACTGTTGATTCCAGTTCGAGAAAGAACATATTCATGGCGAATTCCTTCTTCGGGTCGGAGTCGTCAGGGCCGAAGAGGATATTTATGGTTTCTTCAAGCAGTTGATCCATGCCATAAAGTTTCAGGTGCAGCAGCTCATGAACAACGACTTCCTCAAGATGAACCGGGTCGGTGCTCTCATGAATCATTACAGCAGCCATTCGGTTATCACGGTCTATCTTGATATCTCCTGACTTTCTCCATTTCAGTCTTACAATAACGGGCTTGATATCCCAGTCTCTCAGTCTGAGAATGTCCTGCCATTTTTTCAGCAGCTCTCCGATCAGTTCTTCAGTTATGCTTTTCATCGAGGGTCTCCATCGGTTAATTTAAGATATCGTCAGGCAGTTCCGGGTAAAGTTTTTTCATACACTCAGAACAAAGACCGTGGGTAAATTCAGCATCGGAGTGGTGGGAGATGTATGATTCCAGCTGCTGCCAGTATCCTTCATCATTTCTTATTCTTTTGCATGAACCGCAGATAGGCAGCATACCGCTCAGGGTTTTAACCTCGGCTAGAGCTTCTCTGAGCTGATCATTTGTCTTTGACAGCTCAAGGTTTTTCTGCGCGATAATTTCCTTTTCCCTGAGACTTGTTTCGACTTCAGTAGCAATCTTTAACCGGGATATCTCCTCCTCTCTGTTTTTCGCACGGAATTCTATCTTCATGTTAATATGTTCGCGCAGGGCAAGATAAGCATCCTCGTGTTTGCCCGTGGCATGATATGCCCGGGATTCAAGGAATTTCAGATCAGGTTTGTTTTCCTCAAATCCTTCAGACGCCGAAAACAGTTCAAGAGTCTCCTCAATTTTCTGCATTGCCCGTTCAACAAGGCCCTGATCCAGCAGAGCCTCTATGAGATTAAGAAGAACAAGAGATTTCATTGTCGGCCAGTGGGAACTGTCGGTAATTTTAAGAGCCTCCAGGCAGAGAGCTTCAGCTTCTTCAGGTTTGTTCGCCTTTATAAGCGCACTTGGAAAACTGATGAAGGATAGAAGGATTTCTCTTTCATTCCCCATCTTTTTTCTTATGGTCAGAGCTTTTTGATGGTAAATGAGAGATTCTTCAGTGTCTCCCGTTTCCCTCTTTAAGTCAGCGATTGCGGCGAGTGAGTAGGAGAGCCCTCTTTCATCGGACAATTCCTTGAATGTGCTTTCTGCCTGTTCCAGTTTGTCAAGAGCTTCAGAAAACTCCTGTCTTCCCTTGAGAATAACGGAGATGTTTATCAGAGCTCTGGCCTTCTCATACTTGAGATCGTTCTCTTCTGATATGGATAGAACCATAAGTTGTCTTTTGTAGGAGCCGGCACGGTCGCCCAGGTAGAAGAGCAGCGCTCCGCAGTTGCCGTAAACAGAAACTGCGGCCTTAATTTCGCCTGCGGCAAGCAGTTGTTCAGCAGCGGTATGATTGTATTCCAGGGATTCTTTCAGTTTTCCCTGCTTGTGATACACATTGGCCAGCAGTCTGTTGAAAAAGGCTTTGCCTTTTGTGACTCCCTGAACCTGATTCAGCAGATTCAGTGCTTCTGCACAGAGGTCTTCAGCTTTGGCATTGTCGCCGTTTCTGTAGTTTTCAAGAGCATTTTTGTAGATTGAATCAGCAAGCTCCTGAAGCCTTTCCCCGCTTTCACGGTGAAGCTCCTCTGCCAGAGCAGTCAGCGACGGGTACTTATCAGTCATTACACCCCTTCCATGTACCTGTGCAGGATAATTCCGCAGGGTAAACAATTCAAGCCGCAATTGTTATACCGGCTATTAAGATTTCGGGCTACTCCCGTTTCAAAGGCTGCCGGCCGGACAGTATGAGCCAGAACAGAGCCCAGCCCCATGATATTTTTTTCCAGCCTGTGAGGTGTTTAAGATTCAGCAGAGTCGGCACTTTTCTGCCGGCTTTTAACTGTTCGAGAATGTATTCCCTTCCACTGCTGCAACCCTGCAGAGCTTGAATCATCCTTTCAGGAACCGGGGCTCCCAGTTCAGATGATGCTGTGGTCAGAGTTGAGGCAACAGCAGAGCCCAGTTTTGTTTCAAATGCATTATGCATGAACTTGTCCCAGGTGTCTGTTTCAGTGATCTTCACGCAGAGCAGGCAGACATCCACCCACCACACAGGCCTAATGGAAACATTTGTAAGCAGATGTATGATGACCAGCAGCAGCGCATTGTGCCAGGCGAAGCCCATGAGTCCCGGTTCAAGCAGCCTGCCGTTCTCAAACAGATCAGAAGGAAGTTTCCCGGGAAATGTAGCGGGGAAGTAGAAGATGTGAGTGTGCAGCTCGACCATTACGCCATGTTTGAACATCTTCATCTCGGAGACAATTCCCGAAGTAAAGATACCATCCCCGGGAGATCCCTTTGACCAGCCTGACTGGCGGAAGATGCTCATGATCTTCCGACGATTTTTCTCCTCAATGAACAGGTCGGCATCGCACATTGGTCTGCCGCCGGGGAATGGATAGACGCTTCTGGCAAGATCAAAGCCCTTTACCGCCCATACCGCAATTCCAGCATCCGCGATTCGCTCAAGAACTGTACGGACAATCTGTTCCTGGCGGAACCACAGAGCTGCGCAGGAGAGGCTGATTTCTTTTCTGCCCGTTTCTTCGGAGAGCAATGGAACAAGTCCGTGGCGGGCAGCGGGGGCAGGGCCGGAGTAGCCGCCCGGTTCAGCTCCGGCAAGGAGCCATTTGCAGGCAGACTTTGTTATCGCATCCGGTGGCGCAGTCATTTTCATATTACCCAATGGATACTTCAGAGAACGCAATATTACAACCCTCATATTGGTTCTACTCTGCACGCGCTTTAGATTACTGTCATGAAACACGAAACCGACAGCAAAAAAGTAATGATAGGAAGGGCAGTTTCCCTTGTCTGGCGGAGCAGCCGGGGATTAACTGTCGCCAACCTTGTGCTGACTGTTATTCAGGGTCTGCTTCCTCTGATTCCCCTCTATCTGATGAAACTCCTTATCGATTCAATAGAGTCAGTTATCAATGGCAGCAGCACCACTTCTTTTCACTACATCGTCATTCTCATCGCAATTATGGGTGGTGTGGCGCTGCTGTCCGCTTTCGTAAAATCTGTTGCCGGAATAGTAGAGCAGACCCAGGCCAGGGTGGTCACCGATTACATGCAGGATATTCTTCACAAGAAATCCATTGAAGTTGACCTTGCCTACTATGAAGACTCAAAGTTCTACGACACAATGCACAGGGCACAGGGCGAAGCTCCCTACAGACCCACAAGTATTGTCAACGGATTGATCAGAACCGTTCAAAGCAGCATCTCGCTCCTTGCCATGGTCGGGCTGCTTCTTTCATTCCACTGGATCGTCGCTGTTGTTCTTCTTGCCGCCGCGCTCCCCGGGGTGCTTGTAAAACTCAAGTTCTCAAAAGTCAACTGGAAGTGGCAGCGAAAAAGAACGGAGACTGAGCGCAAGGCATGGTATAATCACTGGTTACTGACTTCGGTGAATCATGCGAAAGAGCTTCGTCTGTTTGGGCTGGGAGAGCACTTCAGAATCATGTACCTGAACCTCAGAACCATTCTCAGGAAAGAAGTACTGGGCATCGCAAAAAGAAGAGCCGCCTCCGACCTCGGCACTCAGGTCATAGCAACCCTGCTGATTTACGGCTCACTGGCCTTTATTGCGAAGCAGGCATTCGCTGGACTGATAACAATAGGTGGAATGGTGATGTACTTCCAGGCTTTCCAGAGAGGTCTGGGATATCTCAAGGGCCTTCTGGGCAGTCTTGCGGGGCTTTACGAGGGGAATCTGTTTCTTTCCAACCTTTTTGATTTTCTTGACATCAAACCATCCATTATAGACCCGGAACATCCCGAACCATTCCCGCCATACATCAGTGAGGGGATTGTATTTGATCATGTAAACTTCAACTACTCTTCCTGCAAAAATTTGGTTCTTGATGACATTTCACTAAAAATAAAGCCGGGAGAGATGCTTGCTCTTGTAGGAGAGAACGGATCAGGCAAAACAACATTCGTAAAGCTCCTGTGCAGACTCTACGACCCTGCATCCGGCAGCATAAGTGTTGATGGTACATCCATAAAGGACTTTGCGGTAGAGAACCATCGCGGCAACATTGGCGTCATATTCCAGGACTATGCCAAATACCACCTCACAGTCAGAGAAAACATCAGCCTTGGCGACATAGAGCATTCACCGGATGATTCCCTGATCCGTCAGGCAGCGGAAGCGGCAGGAGCACAAAGCCTCATTGAGAATCTAAAGGATGGTTACGATACAGTTCTGGGCAGATCATTCAAGGGCGGCAAGGAACTTTCCATCGGTGAGTGGCAGAAGATTGCCCTGGCCAGAGCCTTCATTCGCGAAGCCCCCATTGTTATTCTTGATGAGCCAACCAGTGCGCTGGACGCAAAAGCGGAGCAGGC
>JAUVIS010000211.1 GCA_030592635.1 Candidatus Fermentibacteraceae bacterium
ATGCCGATGAGGGCGATCCGGGCGCATTCATGGATCGCTCTGTTCTTGAAGGCGATCCCCATGCGATTCTTGAAGGCATGATAATCTGTGGAAAAGCCATAGGTGCCGGTTTCGGATACATTTACTGTCGCGCGGAATACCCGCTGGCCATTGCCAGACTGGAAAAGGCAATTGCCGCCGCCAGAGCAAGAGGATATCTGGGGAAAAACATCTTCAACTCGGGTTTTGATTTTGATCTCAAAATCAAGCAGGGAGCGGGAGCTTTTGTCTGCGGAGAGGAAACAGCTCTTTTCGCCTCCATTGAGGGCGAAAGAGGAATGCCGAGAATCCGTCCCCCGTTCCCCGCTGAGAAGGGGCTCTGGCAGAAACCCACAAACAACAACAATGTTGAGACTTTTGCCAATGTTCCGTGGATAATCTCCAACGGAGCAAGCGCATACTCATCCATCGGCACAGAAAAAAGCCCGGGTACAAAAGTGTTTGCCCTTGCGGGTAAAGTAGCCAAAGGCGGGCTTGCGGAAGTTCCTATGGGTACTACTATCGAGCAGCTCGTATTCAACATCGGCGGCGGAATAAAAAAAGGCGGAGAGTTCAAGGCTGTCCAGATGGGTGGACCATCCGGTGGATGCATTCCCGCCAGCCTAAAACACACACCGGTGGATTTCGAGTCTATTCCGGCCACAGGAGCCATAATGGGCTCGGGCGGTATGGTGGTTATGGATCAGGGAACCTGCATGGTGGAAATTGCCAGGTTCTTTCTGAATTTCACGCAGAGTGAGTCCTGCGGAAAGTGTACTTTCTGCCGGATCGGAACTCTGAGAATGCTTGAAATACTTGAGCGTATCACAAGGGGCGAGGGTATTCCCGAGGATATTTCAAAACTGGAGAAACTCTCAATCCAGATCAAGGAAGCGAGTCTGTGCGGGCTGGGTCAAACTGCGCCAAACCCTGTACAGACAACAATCCGCTACTACCTTGATGAGTACAAGGCACACATCGAGGACAAAAAATGCCCCGCCGGGGAATGTGAAGCCCTTGTAGACTTCATAATTCTTCCGGAGAAGTGTGTTGGTTGCACCCTTTGCGCCAGAAACTGTCCTGTGGATGCCATCATCGGGAAAGTCAAGGAAGTTCACATCATTGACCAGGAAAAGTGCGTCAAGTGTGGCAAATGCATAACAAGCTGCAACTTCGATGCAGTAGTGAAACGGTAGGGGCAGCAATGGACATGATAAAACTTAAGATCAACGGACAGGAAATAGAAGCCGCCCGGGGAAAAACAATTCTGGAAGTGGTAAGAGAAAACAATCTGGATGATATACCTACTCTTTGCCATTCTCCTGAACTGAAACCTTACGGCTCCTGCTTTGTCTGCGTTGTAGAGGTAAAGGGCAGAAGAAACCTTGTCCCCTCATGCGCAACCTGCATCGCTCCGGACATGGAAGTGGAGACAAGGAATGAGAGAATCCTGGACTCCAGAAAAACTGCTCTGGAACTGCTTCTCTCCAACCACTATGCTGACTGTGTTTCACCCTGCCTGGAAGGATGTCCGGCGAATGTGGATGTTCAGGGATACATTGCTCTTTCGGCTATGGGCGAACTCCAGCAGGCAATTGACCTTATCCGCGAGAAGAACCCTCTTCCGGCGGTTTGCGCAAGAGTCTGCGTTAGAAAATGCGAGGATGTCTGCCGAAGAATGGATGTGGACACCCCGGTGGCCATCAACAACATCAAACGCTACCTTTCTGACGCTGACAATGCCTATGCGACAGAACCGGAATGCCTCCCCCCTACGGGAAAATCAGTAGGAATTATCGGTGCCGGTCCTGCCGGGCTGACCGCTGCCTGGTTCCTGGGAAAACAGGGTATCAAGCCGGTTATTTACGAGGCAATGGAGCGGACAGGTGGAATGCTCAGATACGGCATTCCGGAGTACAGACTTCCCGATGATGTTATGGATAAGGAAGTTGAGTACATCAAAAAGGTGGGAACTGAAATTCACTGCAACATCAGAGTAGGCACAGATGTAACACTGAATGAACTGAAGAATAAACATGACGCTATTTTCCTCGCAGCAGGTGCCTGGACAGGCAAAGCAATGCGTGTTGAAGGTGAATTTGACACCGAAGGCGTTGTAACAGGCGCAGACTTCCTGCCTGAAAAGGTTGACAACCCGGAACCCATCAGGGGAACCGTTGTGGTGGTTGGGGGCGGTAACACCGCCATGGATGCCGCAAGAACCTCATGGCGTCTGAACGCCGACAAGGTAATCGTTCTCTACAGAAGAACCAGAGCGCAGATGCCTGCAGACAAAATGGAAATTGTGGATCTCCTTGAAGAAGGCATTGAGCTTATGGAACTTGCCGCTCCGGTGGGAATTGTCAGGGAAAACGGCAGACTCAAAGCTCTCAGATGCCAGCGAATGAAGCTGGGAGAACCGGATGCCTCCGGCAGACGCCGCCCGGTACCTCAGGAAGGCTCGGAATTTGAACTTCCATGCAATCTTGTGATCTCCGCCATCGGCCAGAACACGATTCTTGATGGTCTCACGAAGATCGAAAGCGGCGAAGTTGAACTGACCAGGTGGAACACCTATGTTGTGAACACAAGAACCATGGAGACCAGCATTGATGGTGTTTTCGCGGGAGGCGATGCTGCCGATGACGGACCTACTGTCGCCATTGACGCGATCAGAGACGGTCAGAGAGCCGCAAAGTCTATAACGGCGTGGCTTTCAAACAAAAAGATAACACCTGAGCCATTTGTGGTTCACAAGGAATTCTGGGCAAAACCCGGAAAAACTGAACTGGGAGAGATCAAGGAATCCACAAGACACGAGCTTCACACAATTGAAGTAGAGGAAAGACGGAACAGCTTCCGGGAGGTTGCCACAGGGTTTGACCCTGAAGACAACGAGCACGAAACAGACAGATGTCTCTCATGCGGATGCGTCCGTTTTGATG
>JAUVIS010000203.1 GCA_030592635.1 Candidatus Fermentibacteraceae bacterium
CTCTGCTGCTTTCCAGCGAGGCACTGGTTTATGCGCATAGCACCGCTATGTAATTGAACCAGTAACGACGCTGGGGCTCTGGAGAGCCAGCAGAATGCGAAGGTTTGGGGTATACAGAGTACTAATAGGATATCCTCTTTTTAGAGTGCTATCTTCAGCGGGCTTTGACTGTCGAGATCCCGTCTTAGCGGATGCTTCATTCTCGGTCACGCTCCTGGTATGTTATGTCATTATTACAGTTGTGAAAACCTTTCTTGATGCCGGAGGTATTATGTCTATAACAGCTCTGTTTCTGCTGCAACCGAGGATCTGGATGATCGCCGTGTTGTTTTTCATGTTCAGAAGTCAAGTGGATACACCTGCTCCGGAAGCCAGTAATGTCTTTGCCGGTCCTGTGAAAGGCATGGAATTCGCATACATTCCGTCAGGGAGCTTTATGATGGGTTTATCTTCATCAGAGGAAGCGCAGCACAGAGTTGATATCCCTGCGTTTGAGATGATGACCACCGAGGTCACACAGGGGATGTGGGAAGAGGTTATGGGCAGTGATACTCGTTATCAGTGTCAACTGATTGATCCTGACTGGACTCCTGCGGGAGAAGGCTCAAATTACCCGATGCACCTGATATCCTGGCTTGAATGTCAGGAGTTTATTGAGGAGCTGAACGGTCTTGACACTCTCTTTGCATATCGGCTTCCCACTGAGTCTGAGTGGGAGTATGCCTGCCGCGCGGGTACCGCAACACGGTATTACTGGGGGAACAGTGACGCGGAGACGACAATGAAGCGGTATTGCTGGTACAGCCGTAACGCGAACGAGAACCACTGGACTTCGCCTCATGCGGCAGAAGGCGGGTCTCAGCCGGTAGGAATGAGGGAACCCAACAGCTGGGGTCTGTATGACATGGCCGGTAATGTTTATGAATGGTGTGAAGACAACTACCACAACGATTACTCGGGTGCTCCTTCAGATGGCAGCGTCTGGTTGGATGAAGACTGCAATACTACCCGTGTGATTCGCGGCGGTGACTGGATCAACAGTGCTGATGACTGTCGTTCAGCCAGCCGAAACTTTCATGGAGAGGACACGCAGAGTCTTTCCTGGGGGTTTCGCGTGGCGAGGTCGGCGCGTTGAAAGAGAACTGTCTGTAAAGAATCCCCCCGGCGTTAACCGGGGGGATTTTCTGCTGGCTGAGTTTTTTATCAGCCGCCGTGTTTCTTTACCAGTTCTACGACATCCGGGAAGTCCATTCCCAGTTCTTTGAGTTTGGCAACGGTGGGAACGCCGTTGTTTGTCCAGCCTCGGCGTTTGTAAACCGCATCAAGAAGCTTTTCATATCTGTCTTCGCGGTACACGCGCATGGCGGCAACCTTCTCGGTTGTTGACATGTTTTCGATATTCAGTCCGACTTCTTCTGTGAGCTGTGTGTCGTACCTTTCCGAACGACTCTCGTACTCGCGGTTGGTTACCGGACCTGCTGAACGGTAGGGGATGGCATCGTGCGCTCTTCTGCCGAATCCCATCTTCAGATTGAACACGCGCTGGAAGTTGTACACCCTCTCGCTCATTACCACCAGGCTGTCCATGGTCTGCGGTCTTCCTGTAACTCCCTCGAAGAGTTCACAGTAGCCCTGAACATGACCGGGAACTTTAGCAGGTTCACTGGTCTCGGCATTGTCTGCCGGCTCCACATCATTCCAGGGAAGTTTGCAGAGGCCGCAGAGGCCGAACCATGTTCTCCACATGGGGAAGTAGTGCAGTGCCTCGGCTTTGTCTTCAAAGGTCGGGATCTGCTTGTTTACCATGTCCATGAATATCAGCCAGGCTTCATCGTGCTGGGCACCCTTCAGTGCGATGCCGTAGCCACCCTGCTGAGCAAGTGATTCCTTGGTGACATACTCGGAGTATTCCATTCCCTTGGACTCCATGCCGATGTCCTGCACGAAGGCGGGATCGGCATCGAAGTTTTCAATGAAATACTTCTTCATGTAGCGGATGCCTTTACCTGATATGAGGCCGAAACCTTCACCACGGCCCATCTGGTGAAGAAGCTCCAGTGCCGCTTCCCAGTTGCCGAACCGGAGATCCAGTCCGCCTGTTTTCTCGAGGTCAAGGATTCCCGCCTCAAAGCATTCCATTACAAAAGCGGTACCTGTGGCGAAACTGATTGTGTCCAGACCATATGTGTCGCAGTAGAAGTTGTATTCGATGGGGAAGCGGGGGTCGAATACACCCATGTTGGATGAACCGCCAACTGTCTCGTACTCCGGTCCGTCAACAAGAACCTTTTCACCCTTGTAGGGCCCGGTCTTCAGTTCAAAGCCTTCGGCGGCTTTGGCGCAGGCCATGGTGCAGCCCAGGTAACATCCGTCAGGAACACCCTGGGTGATGTATTTGTCGATGAAAACTTTGCTTTCGATGTACTTCGTGTCAGGATGGGAACCGTACTGATAGTTCTTTATCGGAAGCAGATCATACGCATCCATTATCTCGGTGAGGTGTGCTGTGCCGATTCCTCGCATGTTGCACTGCTCGGTGTCCATGAGGATCATTTCCTTTGTCACCCTCATACCTGCTCTGCGAATCATCTCCTGATCGTGGGGACGGTTGGGGTCTTTTGTCATAGTGATGGCACCCGTTGGGCATATTTCCGCACAGGCACCGCAGGCTGAGCAGTGAGTTTGCAACTTGTCGAAGGGCATCATCACGGATCTGTCCTCGCCGCGATTGGCGAAGTTGATGATGTTTTCCCAGATGCCCTGGCTGCAGATTCTTGAGCAGAGACCGCAGAGAATACAGGCGTTTGGATTGAAGTCTGCATTGGGATGATCAAAACCCGGATGTTCTGCACCGTGGAGCTTCGCCATGTCCTGAATGATCTTAACTTCAGGCCAGCGGGCAAGCATCATGGCCAGAATGTTTTTTCTGTTGCTTAGAACTCTCTCGTTTTTTGTCTCAACTGTACAGTCTTTTCTTACCGGATAGTTGCAACTGGTGACCAGTTTTGACTTCCTGCCCTCGTTTACTTCGACAGTACACAGGCGGCATGCGCCGTAAGGTTCCACAAGCTCGCTGTGGCAGAGAGTGGGGATATGGATATCCAGTTTGGCTGCCGCCTCAAGAATTGTTGTGTTTTCGGTAACCTGAACTTCACGGCCGTCTATGGTTACGGTGATCATGTCAGCCATTATTTCACCTCCACGGCGTTGAAGTTGCAGACATCGCGGCAGACTCCGCAGCGGATGCA
>JAUVIS010000100.1 GCA_030592635.1 Candidatus Fermentibacteraceae bacterium
TGACTACTTCATTGATTCTCTTTTCTCTGATATAGACTCTCTACACCTTTATGCTGGCATTCATCCTATCAGATTCAATTACCACCGTATGCTTTCCCAGCGCTTCCCATTCGCAATCTACTACGGAATAGAAGGGAATGTTGTTAAGATATGGGCTGTACTGGATTGTCGACAGAATCCTGTTTCTACCGAGAAAAGGCTGAGGAATCTGGAGCTGAGGTAATAGCTAATTTTACGCCCATCCCAAAACTGGCACCCCGTAGTGGATGCTTTCGGAACCAGAGAAAAGGGTTCTTGACCGATTTATGGGAAACCCATATATTGGGATAACGATACAGGAGGCTTAACTGGTGACTACATTATTAACCATATTCACTACTTGTTTTTTGTCATCCTCTATCCCATCTTTGCAGTGGTCCACTGAGTATTTTCCGTATCTGTATTCCCATTTCACCGAATTGATTCAGGCATCTACAGGTGACTTTTACATCTCCGGCTGGGCTTCAGATCAATGTCTATTCAAAGTTGATGACCAGGGTGAATTGTTGTGGAGTTATGGTTTGGAAGGCTATGGCAATCAACGAGCCTACGACCTGCTGGAGCTCTCCGATGGGACCATTGCTGTAGCAGGTGAATGTAAAAACAACTCCCACTATTCGTTGTTCGTAGCAAAAGTAGACTCAAATGGTCAACCGGTCTGGGAAAGAATTTATGATATCAATCCGGAGCGAAGTGAGTACGCATACGGCATCAACGAATTCCCTGATGGTAACATGATGGTCTGCGGTTCTGCAGGTTCTTTGTATCTGCGGGGAGGCTGTCAGGCATATGTAATGTACATTACCCCGAGTGGAGATCTCATTTGGGACGGATATTGGGGTAATAACAGCTTTACTAACTTTGCGCTGAAAGCTACCTGGAACGGTGAATGTTTCAATATTCTTGCGCACGGTACTGATGAGGGTACAGGCGCACCCCATGTTCTTTGGTTCAGCCCTGACGGGACATATCTTGGGAGAGAAAGAATCAATGCCCTGGCTTCCTACTATACCGGCACTGGCTTTCCCAATGCAGACGCAGGTTTCACTTTCACCTCGAATAGTGGATACGCAAAATCACCACAATATGCGATCCTGGCCTGTGTAGATGCAGATGGGAAAATCGCCTGGATGACTTATGTAGAAGATTACATGACAAAGGGAATTTGTGTTACACAAACTTCCACGGGTGACTACCTGTATGGAGGTGACGAGATATACTACGTCGGTCCTGGTCAACCCTGGTGGATGGGAGATTCGAGAGGAGTCCTTTACTCATTCAATGAACTGGGTGAGGAACTGTGGTATCTTCCAGTTATTCAGGATGAGTGTGAACGCTTGGATGGAGTCATAGAGACTTTTTCAGGTGGCATCCTTGCCTGTGGAGGCAGCAGTGTAGATTCATATCTCTACTATTTCGAGGACAACACTGGTATAGAAGAGTCACCTTCTTCATCTGCTGTTTGCCTTTCAGTTTACCCCAACCCTTTTTCCAATTCCATATTCATGAACATAAGAACAGAGAACAACCCTGAGAATGTGCAAATCACGATTATGGATATTGCCGGAAGAACGGTTTACAAAACCACAATAACTGAGCAGGAATCTGACCTTTATTCAACCTGTTGGACTCCAGGAGCAGAAGCACCTAACGGATGCTACATCATCACGGTTACTACAGCTTCCGCCACGGCTTCAATATCCTGTCTTTTGCTGTAGGAACAGCCTCACGTATAGAGGAAAAGATTGCATGCACTCCGTGGTGGATGCTTTCGGAACTCCCAAGGAGTAGTTCCAGAATTCGTTCTGGCACCCCGAACGGAATTCGAACTTACCTCCAGGGCAGACCTGTGTTCGTAACACATACACCAGATATTCACGAGGTTTTCTGCTGGGAAGACTGTTCTATTCAGAGTCGGGTCCGAAGAACTCGATCTGCATATTGACCGGCGAGGTGCGTCCCGGCGGCATGGGGGGTATGCTGGCGCTGTTCAATGCGTGAGTTACGGCTCTGTCAAAGCCGTTGTCTCCACTTGTTCTTACCACCTCATGAGAGTGAGAACCATCCAGATTAACAGTAAACCTTATCCGGTAACTTTGTGAAGGGTTCACAGATGTCCTGAAGTTCCTTCTTATCGCGCTGAAAACTCTGCCCTCGTAACTGGCGGGACCGGGTGCTCCGCTTCCCGCTTCACCCTCTGATCCAACACCAATAAATTCAGTGTTCTGCTGTGGAGTTATTTCCTCCACCTCTTCAACCTGCTCAGGAATTACTTCCTCTGCCTCCTGTACCTCCTCCTCTTCTACTGTTTCTGACTCAATCGGATTCTCTATTACCTCTACAACTTCTTCCGGCACTTCCTCCACCGGGTCGTGAATTGCTTCCGGAACTGTCTCTGCCGGGCTGTCTCCCGTGTCCAGTATGATCATTTCCACAGAGACAAACTCACCACCGCCCGTGGGTATGGTTTCTTTGCCGGCGATCAGTCCGACCAGAACAAGGAAAAGAAGAACTCCGGTGTGAATACCGGCAGACAGGTAAAAGTCGCTTTTGCGTCGGGAGCTGTGTGTTCTCAGTGGTTTCAGGAACGGGTTACTGAATTCCACTTGCAGACTCCTGAATAAGACCGACATTGGCATAGCCTCCACGCCTGAGTTCTGTGAGAGCACCGGCAAGAATCGCATACTGTACCTGACCGTCAGCCCTCAGATATGCCTCTGATCTGCCGGAGAGAAGGGCTGTCTCCGCGAGAGATGCGAGATCCTCCGGGGGAACAGGCTCTCCCGCCACTGAGATGTTTCCAAGGCCATCCATTTCAACAACAAGAGAGGTGCCGGGGTCAAGTCTTCGAATGATCTGCCCCTGATCAGTGGTGGGTGGTGTGACATCAGTGCTTCTCTGCATAACAGGTGCGCTCAGCATGAAGATAACAAGCAGGACAAATGTAACATCCACCAGATTCGTAACATTGATGGAAGAAAACTGCTTGTACCTCTGTCTTATCATTGGATAGATCCTCTTCGGCAGACATCCACAAGCTCACTTAGAAATCTGTCCATTTCACCGGCGAGATCATCAACCTTGCCCACAGCGTAGTTATGAAAAACATTGGCCGGGATAGCCGCCAGAAGCCCCGCTACCGTGGTTGTAAGAGCTGCGGCTACTCCGGCACCGACAGCGCTGATATCCGCGATTCCCGCTTCCCGCATGGCGATAAAGCTGGCAAGAACTCCCCACACTGTTCCCAGAAGGCCAAGAAGAGGGCTGACACTGGTTACTGTGGCCAGGAAGCCGATGTTACGACTTCTGTGGGCAAGATCCTCACTGGCTTCCCTTTCCAGAGCACTGTGCAGAATAGCCACCTCATCCCGGTTCAGTGGCTCAGTCCGCCCCTGGTCTTTCCGGCGGCTGAGATACCGTCCTGCCTCTGTGTACATTCTCGCCAGAGGGCCCATGTCTCCGGAACTCTTTAAAAACTCCCCGCCCGGGGGGCGTCCGGTGGTTCTCAATGCCTCCATAAAAATCTGAGATGAACTCATTATCCGGCGCAGTTCCTTGAGCTTGGCTATGGCCACCGCCCATGATCCAACGGACAGGATAAAAATAAGGAGGAGTATGAACTTGGTAAAACCATCTGAACCCACCACAGTTGACCAGACCTGACCCAGCATTCTATCTCTCTTTCAGTCTTGCCACAGCTTCTATCTCAACCATGGCATTCAGTGGAAGTTTTGCTACCTGAAAAGCCGCACGAGCAGGATATGGTTCCTTGAAAAACCCGGCATATACCTCGTCCACCGCGCTGAAGTCGTCCATATCCGCGAAAAGTACTGTTGTCTTTACAACATCGTCCAGACACCCGCTGGCCTCTTCAATTATTTTTTTAATACTTTCCAGGGCCAGACGGGTCTGTCCCTCAACTGTTTCACTCAGTTTTCCTTTCTTCAAATCCATACCAAGCTGCCCGCTGATAAAAATAAGTGAGCCCGCAGCAATCGCCTGGCTGTAGGGCCCCACCGGTTCAGCAGCGCCACTGGAGAATACAGCGGTTTTCCCCTTCTCTACCATGAAAAACCTCCTGTGTGTCGATCAATATACGCCACCGGATGGTGTTCTGTTCCATGATTGCCCAGAGACAGTATTCAATGATTCAAACAGTTCTCGAACAGTGCACAGTTTGAGAAGAACTGCTTTCCCCTGTGAAACCACATCAACACTGTAGCCGGGCGTATAAAATATGTCAATGGCCCTCTGCCCTCTATGTTCTTTGTTTCCAGCCCAACAATTCGCTGGCACTTCAGCTGCAGTTAATAATCACAGAGGCTTTATCCAGCCGAATTACCGGGATTGCATCGCTGTCAAGAAGCAATCTGTACCTCACTCTGCTTTTTCTGCATGGGCATTGTTGTCACCCTCTGGCTCATCTCCATAAAAAACCACAGAGTAAGACTCAAATCCGGAAGTGCTGTAAATGAACTTCCCGCTGAAAAACTTATTGCCGTCAAGCCATTTCATAAATATTCTGTCCCCGTCCCAGAGAGGAAGATCCATCAAGTCCTGGTCTTTTATCCAGAAAAGATCCCCTTCGTGGCAACTCTCCCTGAGGATACCCGAGAACTCTTCAGCTGTAAAAACATACACATACCAGTCTTCCTCGCCGTTAAAGGCGGGGAAGGTCAATACCCCCCTCATCCGGGGATTCTCCACAGTCAACGCGGTTTCCTCGAACACTTCCCGTACTGCGCACTCCTCAGGAGTCTCACCTGGTTCGATCTTGCCCCCGGGCGCATTCCACTTGCCGAAGTGCATATCTTCAGGCCGGGAATTACGGTGCATCATCAGGGTGCTGCCGTTGTTTCTTATGTAACAGAGAACTGCAATTTTCATAGCAGAGAATATATTCAGGTGAAGCTCTGGAACAAATAGACCTTCCCGGGGTTGAACGGTATGTTAGGACTTGATTCCTTACACCTGCCCGAAGGGAAACAATGATTCTGAGTATTCTCATTTTTCTGCTGTCTTCCGCGGAAACAGACACATTCACGCCGTTTCCCTCCGGTTACTCAACCATACTGCGGGATGGCGTCAGTAC
This sequence comes from Candidatus Fermentibacteraceae bacterium, assembly GCA_030592635.1. Taxonomy (GTDB): domain Bacteria; phylum Fermentibacterota; class Fermentibacteria; order Fermentibacterales; family JCC-6; genus Sabulitectum. The sequence goes on from JAUVIS010000100.1 coordinate 5,132, forward strand.
CGTAACCGTTCAACAGGACGAGGGGTTCTTTTCTGCGGAACAGGGGGCGCCTTTTCTTCCCCTTGTTTCCAGAGTTTTCATTCTTTCCGGCAGATGTGAGATTCTTTCTGTTTCAGCCTCTCTCGATGGGCCGCTGTTTATGGTGCATCTTGCCGCTCCGCTTGCCGGGGCACCCGCTGTTCAACCCGTCGGCAGGTCAAGTGAGCCTGTACTGACCGCTACTACTGAGAGCCTTTTTCTTGAAGATCAATCTGTTTCTGTTCACACCGGTCACATCCTTAACGCATATACAATCGTTTCCTGTTCAGTAAACCCCTGGGTTTACGATGCGGATATCGGTGAACTGGGACTTTCTCCTTCCTGCACAATTGAGCTGGACTGGATGACTGCCGACGGTCAGGCTGTCCTGTCTGAACATCAGATTGACATGCTGAGCTTTCGCGCGACGGCTCTTGCGAACAGATATGCTACATCCTTCGATCAAATCCCCTGCCTTCCCGGAACTGACTCCAGCGTTGACTATCTGATAATAACAGGCGAGGATTTCACTGATGAAGCGACCATACTTGAGGCTCTTCTTGAAACAAAAGAAATCACCTTTCTGACTCTTACAGTTCAGGAAATTATCGGCAACTGGGCCGGTGCCGATGTTCAGGAAGACATCAGGAACTGCATCAGGCACTATGCTTTAAATGAAGGCACTGCTTTTGTTCTTCTTGCCGGTGATGAAACCGTAGTTCCTGTGCGGGAAGTTTATACAGAGTGTGAGGGCCTGAGTGAATTTGCCCCTTCAGACCTTTACTATGCCGATCTTGATGGCTCATGGGATGAAAACGGCAACGGGATCTACGGAGAATATGCCGACAGCCTTGACCTTTACGCTGATGTGCTGCTGGGGAGACTTCTATTCTCCACTTCAGCAGGAGCCACTGCTGTTTTCGAGAAGAACACAGTTTACGCCAATGCAAGCAGCTCTGAAACATGGTATAAAAGCGCAGTTCTCTGCGGAGCGATGCTCTTCAATGAAATCGGATATGTCGGAGCAAAAGGCTGCGAAATCATGGCTGAGGAATTCCCTGACGATTTCATTTTAACCAGAGCTTACGAATTCTCTGTCGGTGACTATCCGGACACATATTTTCCAGTGCTTTATGGTGGAGCGGGCTGGAACCACTATGCAGGTCATGGAAATGACAGAGGCGTTTACTGGGCAGGCAACGGTGCCGCCATATTGAACATATCGAGAATGTACGGTTTCAGCGAGACATACTCCGGAGTCGGAGAAGACGGCAATCCCGGTCGTACAGGCATTCACACCTGTATTGGATGCCACACAGGCGACTTCACAGATCCGGGGATATGTCTGCCTGACACGCTTCTTACGCTGCCTTACTGCGGCGGAGTAGCAGGCATGTTCAACACTTCATGGGGGTGGGAAGGCTACTGGCCTGAAATCGGTTCTTCCGAGAGGCTCTGCAACAACACCGTGGAACAGGTCTATCAGGAGAAGGCTTCATCTCTGGGACTTGCATATACCACGGCAAAAGACCTTGAGATCCCCAACATGACCGGGCCCTATGACAGGGTAATGCAATCTGTTATCGCCTACTCCGCCTTCATGGATCCTTCCCTGGAAGTCCTGGGAGTCGGCAGTTTTTCTCCCATCCCCCCCACGCCATTCCAGGTGGTTATGCTCAGTGCCAATCCGCTTGCCTCCGGAGAAGAGCTTGAGTTAAAGGTCACGGGCATGTCCGCAACTTATGATGTTGCTGTCTTCAACCTTGCGGGAAGGGTAGTTAGTGAAGCTGTCAGTCTTCCTCAGAACACCCCGCGCGCTCTGGAGCTGGGATCACTTCCAGTTGGCATTTACTTTGTCTCCGCCAGGGCTCCCGGAGGATCCACTGCATCAGCAAGCTTTGTTCTTTTAAAGTAGGATCAGACAAATCAGTGAATCAGTGTAATGCGCCTGCACTCTGAGTTACCACCCTGGGACACCCTCATAATGTACACTCCGTCCGGAAGACTGGAACTGTCCCATTCCAGAGACAAAGTGGACTCCATGTATTCAACCAGAGGCTCCGTCACTGCTCTCCCCATCATGTCATAAACCGTAAATTGAACCAGTCCGTTTCCTCCCAGAACTTCCACAACAACGCTGGAGTAAACCGGATTAGGCACGAGAATGGCAAGAGGGCCCGCTTCACTCTCGTCTTCAATCGGGAACGAAGAACCACTGGCAGTATTGTTTGCCAGACCCGGTGACGGACTGGAAAGAATATCCCAGTCCCCGGTGCAGTCCGGGGTTCGGCCGTAGCTGATATCTGCTTCCAGGGCTGGAAAGGTTACCTGATCCACGATGATCCATGACTGAAGCAGATACATCTCCTCCCCGTCTGAATCCAGTTTGAAGCAGGTATGCATGGAACCCTGCTCCTCATCGGAGTCGGTCCACACGACAAAGTAATCGCCGGGCTCAATGACTGTATCCGGAA
>JAUVIS010000127.1 GCA_030592635.1 Candidatus Fermentibacteraceae bacterium
AGCAGGGCGACAGCACTGGTCCCCGCTCCATTTTTTTGGCACAAAAAAATGGAGCGGGAAACGAGACTCGAACTCGCGACAGCTACCTTGGCAAGGTAGGGCTCTACCAACTGAGCTATTCCCGCTCCGTTATTGCGTGCGCCGTATATGCTCAATCCGGCAGAAAGTGTCAAGGGCAATTTCAGAATCTCATCCTGTTGAAGAAATAGGCCTGCCATTGCCTTTTATATTCGCTTTACACCATAATGCAGCTCTTGTGTTTGAAAAAAGAAAATGTTATCTATCATTACTATTATTGTTGTATGTTTTCTTTTAAGGGGTTGGTTATCAAAAGCAAAGCCGTAGAGAGACTGCTGGAAAGGGTCACTGCTTTTGCTTCTAAGGGGCAATGGGGAAAAGCTGAGGGTATTCTTGACAAGCTTATTGTAGCCAAACCGTGGGACAGACAACTTCTCCTCTCCAAGGCTTATTTAAGAAAAAAGAGGTGGATGACTTCAGGCTGCAAGGATCTCACTCTGCTTGAGGAAGCAATTTATCTTTTCTCCCGATGCCATCTCCTTACAGGCTCTATTGAAGCCGGGATCAACTCTGCCACTCTGCTTCTCTTAAGCGGGAAACAGGAGGAAGCGTACCACAGGGCTGATGATACTGCACGCCATTGCAGGCAGCTTATAATCGAGAATGACACACAGCATGAGGAGCAGTACGCTGTGACTATTGCAGAAGGTAACCTGCTGCGGGGCAGGCTGGAAGCAGCGGAATCATGGTATAGAACAGCACTGTCCAGAAACAGCGAAGCATCAGAGCAGGTTATAGACAACATGAATCTGCTTCTGAACTATCTGATGCCTGAACCGGAATTAGCAAGTAGAATCAGAAAGGCAGTGGGCGCGAAAACTAGCGCCTGACGCTCCAGGCATCCGGATATCCGCCTGATCTGAGTTGAACTCTCAATCCATCACTGTCTGATGAAGTTTCAAAAGAACCAACCCTGACCTTGTAGTAACTGCCGATATGGTCTACGAATACAGGCTGATCAGTCTGAGCGGCTATGGTATCACGGAGGGTCAGTGCAGCATCCATTGAACCGCAGGCAGCTACCTGAATACTCCACGGCCCGTACAAATCAGCGGGTTCTTCCGTTTCTATCCCGGCATCTCCCTCGGCAGGAAACCTGATTGAAGTCACAGAGCCGAAACCGGCAAAGGGATCACCCGAGTAACCGGGAGGGTCAGCGTAAGGATCGATGACTTCATCATTACCATCATCTGAAGATGTGGCGGTTCCGCATCCAGCGAGCAGAACGAATACCGAAAGGAAAAGAAGGTATTTCATTTCATTTCTCCTCTGCCCTGATGAATACATCAAGCAGGGGCAGCATAAGCTCGTGGTGTCCTGTAACCTCAACTGTCCGACCGCCAAGTGCATTCACGGGACGCCTCACTACATTAAAAGTGGATCTGTACTGTTTTATCATATCAAAATCGGCCGTCGTAATATTTTCCACAGGAAAGCCCAGGTTCCTTACAGAAGAAAGAGCTTTCAAAAAAACCTCCGGCATTACAACAGCACTGCCCGCATTAAGAACAACACCATTCGCCAGACTGCCAACGACTTCGGCAAAGGAAACAAAATCCTTTTCCGCTTCCCGGCCCAGAGCTGACCAGTCAACATGGTGCACAGGATGAACAATATCCGACCCCAGGCTGGGGTGAACTGTAACCGTACAGCCGTTTTCAACTGCTGCCGCCATTGGACTGATGCGGGTGTTTCCCCCGTTGTCGATTATTTCCAGACCGATACCTCTGCCTATTCCCTGCCGGCGATCAAGAGCATTGCCGTAGTGGATTGCCGTTTCCTCCCACATTCCGAAAGAACCGTCTTTGATGCCTGCCTGAACATCTTCTGAAGTGGCTCCGTACAGGGACATTTCCAGATCGTGGATTGATCCGGCACCATTTGTGGCCAGCGCGGTAAATACACCGTCTTTCAGCCACCTGACAATGAGAGGGCCAAGACCGCACTTGATAACATGCCCGCCGTACATCAACAGACGGGCTCCTCCGGTCTCTTTTGCCTCTACCAGCGCACGGGCAAGCTTTCGCATTTCCCGTACCGCCAGGATATCAGGCAGGGAGCGGACAAATTCGTTTACCGGGGTATCTGCCTGCCACTCACCGGCAAGGAGATTACTGGTGACTTTGGATACTCTGCCGGAAAGACTTTTCAACTTCAGTTTTTCTCTGCGAAATTTCATGGGGGTATCTCACCTCCTCAAGTGTCAATCCACAAGCTGGCAGGGAGGGGCCCGCCGGTCTTTTGTCAGTGGTATCAAGTATGTTTTTCACGGTTTTCGGAGGAATTTTCCCGGCACCAATTCTGAGAATCGTACCGGACCATATTCTCACCACACCTCTCAGGAACCTGTTCGCAGTAATGGTCAGTGTCCAGCCCCGGTTATTTTCAGTAACAGAGGCGGACATCACATCCATGTCCCAGGTGGAGTTTCCCCCGCCTTCCCTGGCAAAACCGCGCCAGTTTGAATGACCCGGTGACAACCCGGCGGCCGTTCTCATGGCATCAGTATCAAGGCCGCGTATCCCCGGCTGATACTCGTACCTGCTTCGAAGAGGATGATATCCTTTTCCGATTCTGTACTTGTAGCTTCTGGAAACCGCATGAAATCTGGCATGGAAGTCATCGGATACCTGCTCAACTGACAGGCAGGAGATGTCACTGGAAAGCATTGTGTTAAGTCCCTTTTCTATCCTGCCAAGCTCATTCGGGTTTATATCGAAGTGAGCCGGCATACAGGCGGCATGCACACCGGCATCTGTTCTGCCTGCGCCTGTAACCGCGATGTGTCTGCCGCATAACTTATCCAGGGCTTTCTCTATCTCTCCCTGCACGGTGGTATCCCTCGGTTGTATCTGCCAGCCGGAGAAGGCGGTTCCATCAAACTCGAACCGTGCAAGCAGCCTCATCCAGCCACACCATCCGCAATTCCGGAAATTGAGACAAGCATGAATATCCAGGAGACCGCGGCTACCGAAAGAGGAAATACGCCGAGCGGGTGCTGCTCGGGAATATCCGGACTGGCTCTTGATACAGAGTCACCTGCGCTCTGAAGAATTCTCTGTATAAGCGGCAATTCTGTGTTTTCTTCCCAGCACCGCCTGGCATTCAGTGCCGTACTCCCCGCCATAAGCATCAACTCTGAAAGCTTTTCTGTAAAGGGAAACGGTCTCATTGATCGAAGAACGCCTGCCATACCCGCAGTTCCAAGCTCTGAGGCAAAGTAGGTTCCGGATGCCAGAGCACAAATCCACCTCATCGATCTCAGTGTGCTCTGCTCGTTCCCGGTAAAGTAAGCCCATGCAAGGAAAACAGCCGGAGGAAATGAAAGAAAAAACAGGGACCTGCAGTACTTCCAGTTTCCACTGGAAATCGCCGCAACCGGAAATAGAACAAAAAAATAGAGAAAATTACAGGTGCATATCATCGCGGAAAAAGGAACACTCAGCAAAGCCGCGAAAACCATGTATTCAGCAATCATTACAGGCAGAGACAGAATCCAGCTTCTTCTGGACCAGACGGAATTCAATAGGAGGCGCGGAATTGAACTCAAGCTCCTCATTGGTTACCGGATGAATAAAACCGAGCGTTTCCGCATGGAGCATGTGATGACCGGCAAGCCGGATGGCATCAGATATCAGATCTCTGTTTTCTCTTGTGGAAGGAACTCCTCTGGGGGACATTCCACCATACTTGATATCTGAGATAATGGGGCAATTTTTCATAACAGACATATGTACTCTTATCTGGTGGGTTCTTCCTGTCTCAAGTCTGCATTCGATCAGACTGGCAATAGAGTACTTTTTAATTATCCTGTAATTCGTGGCCGCCCTTCTTCCGCTTTCAATCACAGTCATCTTCTGCCTGTTATGAGGGTCTCTGCCAATTGGAGCATCTATTCTTCCCCGGGAAGGTGATGGAAATCCCCAGCACAGTGCGACATACCTTCTCTTTACTGTTCTGGATGCAAGTTGAGCAGAGAGATGTCTGTGTGTTTCATCATCTTTAGCCACCATCATCAGGCCGGTGGTGTCCTTATCAAGGCGGTGAACAATACCCGGTCTCAAATCACCGGATATGCCGGAAAGTGTATCCCGGCAGTGATAGAGCAAAGCATTAACAAGCGTTCCCCTGCGGGTGCTGGGCGTGGGATGAACAACAAGCCCTGCATGCTTGTCAATAACAATCAGATGAGCATCTTCGTAGACAATGTCAATCGGGATGTTCTCGGGCGTGAGATCTATGGGCTCCGGATCAGGAACCTCCACAGCAATAACCTGATGGCTGCGCAGATGAGTTGACGGCTTGGTGGGTACCTCGCCGTCAACCCGCACATGCCCGTTTCTGATCAGTGTGCTTATGTAGCTTCTGCTCAGACCAATATCATCCTGCAGAGCGAGGAAGCTGTCCAGTCTCAAGCCGGACTCATCTTCCTCCACTCTGTATTCGGGAATACTCAAATACTTTAATTCTCTCTGTAAATCAGGTGATAGCCGAACTGGGTTTCTACAACTCCGGACATTCCGCCAGCCGGCAGACTGAATGCAGCGTCCTCGAAAGCGGGAACCATGGCTCCGCGTCCGAACTCACCGAGCATTCCGCCATCAGCACTCGAGGGGCAGTCCGAGTAGTCAACCGCTGCCTGGGTAAAGCCGAGCTCTTCCGACTGGATCCTGTCGTTGATGCCTTCGACAAGCGCAAGAGCATCTTCCTGTGTGCGATTGAAAGGTCCATCTACAGCGCAGCCATCGTAACAGATAAGTATGTGCCGCGCAGTAACGGTGGTAAGTACTTCATCCACTTGAATATCCTCCACTGGCTCTGTCACTGTGGTATCCACTGTCTCTGCTTCAATATCTTCAGTTATCGCATTGTCGGCTGGTTCTTCCTGACCGCATGCAAACACCAGAAGCACGGCGGGTATGATGTACAATAATTTTTTCACGGTTTTCTCCTTGTTTGAGAGTTTAGGATTCAGCGGTGAAATATAGCCTCTTTTCACGGAGTTGACACCGACGGACATCACAACCGATAGTATGGTTGTGCATTGATATGCTCGTTGAACAGTTTTACATAAATGGCAACCAGAAAGGGGGTCCAAATTGGACCGGTCTTCCTACTTCAGTGACCGTGCGAACGGTATGCAGCGCTCGGTAATCAGAGAGCTTCTCAAGCTCACTAACAATCCGGAAGTTATCTCCTTTGCCGGAGGTCTTCCCGCTCCTGAAACATTCCCTGTGGATTATGTGAAAAAAGCCGCCATGAAGGTTATTGAAGAAGAGGCGGAAAAAGCTCTTCAATACGGCGCGACAGAGGGCGACCCGAGGCTTCGTAAGAAGCTGGCGGGGATCATGCGGAAAGACGGCATTGACGCTGACCCCGATCGTGTTCTTGTAACCACTGCAAGTCAGCAGGGCCTTGAAATCATGGCCAAAGTCTTTTTCAATCCCGGAGATACATGCATTGTCGGACTCCCCACTTATCTTGGCGGGCTTCAGTCCATTAAGAGCTACGGCGGAGTACCTGTGGGAGTAGAGCTTGATGAACACGGCATGATTCCCGAGAAACTTGTGGAAACACTTGACCGACTTGAAGCCGAGGGCAGAAGACCCAGGCTGATCTATCTGATTCCTGATTTCCAGAATCCCGCCGGAGTAACAATTCCACTTGAGCGAAGAAAAGAAATAGTTAAAATCGCCCGCGACAGGGATTACATCATCGTGGAAGACACTCCCTACCGTCAGATCAGGTTCGAGGGTGAGCATCAGCCGACATTCCAGAGTCTGGCCCCGGAAAGGGTTTTAAGCCTCTACACATTCTCCAAGATCATGCTTCCCGGTTTCCGTCTTGGCTGGG
>JAUVIS010000009.1 GCA_030592635.1 Candidatus Fermentibacteraceae bacterium
AATTCTTGACAGAGGAAACCTGCAGCTTGATCTCAGAGATCTGGGATTTCCTCAAGATGCCCTGAAGGCATTTCTTGCCGGTGTTAATTCTCCATTTGGAATCGTTCTTGTCACAGGGCCTACGGGCAGTGGCAAAACCACAACACTTTACTCTGCTCTGAGTTCTCTCAATACTCCCGCAGTTAATATTCATACTGCCGAAGATCCGGTAGAGTACAATATTGATGGTCTTGTTCAAACACAGATTGATTTTTCCATGGGATACAATTTCGCCGCTGCTTTGAAGGCAATACTGAGGCAGGATCCCAATATAATAATGGTGGGAGAGATCCGGGATTTTGAAACAGCCTCCATTGCCATAAAAGCAGCCTTGACAGGGCAGCTGGTTTTCTCCACAATACATACAAACGATGCTCCGGGCACGATCAACAGACTTATTGATATCGGTATCAAGCCTTTTCTTGTCGCCAGCGCGGTACGAACTATTATGGCTCAGAGGCTTGTCAAGACAATTTGCACGAAGTGCAGCGAACCCTATACCTGGTCTGATGAAGAAATCTCCGAGGCGGGTATTGATCCTGCGGAAATGTCCGGTGTACAGACCCGCAGGGGCGCGGGGTGCAGTAGATGCGGAGGGTCAGGCTACAAGGGCAGAAAAGGCATTTACGAAGTGATGACACTTAACAGAGAATTGAAGCAGGCGGTAATCAACCGGGTTTCCGCCGCTGATCTGAGAATACTCGCGGTAAAGAACGGAATGCGCACGCTGAGGATGGATTCGGTAGCAAAATTGAAGCAGGGAATAATTACTCTTGAGGAAGTAACAAGAAGAACTACCGATGACGAAGAAAATGTAAAAAATGCAGCGATGAATTACAGACTGGAGAAGCAGATCAGCTCTATCTCGTCGTAGTATTATTCCGGGGCCAGGCCCCGATAAGGAGGGTAGTATGAATATAAAAACGCTCCTGAAGGAGATGATGGAGAGAAGAGCCACAGATCTTCATCTTACAGTTGGCGCTCCCCCCACCATAAGGATTGACGGGGATCTTACAAGAATGGAGTATGACCCTCTCACCCCGAATGAGACCCAGTCACTTGTTTACAGTCTCCTGAAGGATGATCAGAAGAAGCGGTTTGAGCTTGACAAGGAGCTGGACTTCGCTTTCGGCATCAAGGGTCTTTCAAGATTCCGGGCAAATGTATTTACACAGAGGGGATGCGTGGCCAGTGCCATCCGGGTGATTCCTTACGAGATTATGGGTTTTGATGAGCTGGGGCTTCCTGATATTATTTCCCAGCTCGCTGACAAGAGACAGGGTCTGATTCTGGTAACCGGCCCTACAGGGTGCGGAAAATCAACAACACTGGCTTCAATTATCAGAAGAGTAAACGGCAATCGTCGCTGTCACATTATCACAATTGAGGATCCGATTGAGTATGTACATCATCACGATAAAAGCATTGTGAATCAGCGGGAAATAGGCAGTGATACCCAATCATTTGATATGGCTCTTAAATACCTTCTCCGCCAGGATCCGGATGTTGCCCTGATCGGTGAGATGCGCGATCTGGAAACAATGAAAGTGGCTCTCAACATTGCCGAGACAGGTCACCTGACACTTGCCACGCTGCATACCAACTCCACTTACGAATCAATCAACAGAATTATTGATACATTTCCCGCAGCAAGCCAGGCGCAGGTTCGAAGCCAGCTGTCATTTGTTCTGCTGGGAGTACTTACTCAGCAGCTCATACCCCGTCAGAGGGGCAAAGGTCGGGCTCTTGCGGCAGAAGTTCTGATATGTACACCCGCTGTGAAGGCTGCCGTCAGAGACGACAAACTTCATCAGATCTACGGAATGATGCAGTCAGGGCAGAAGTATGGAATGCAGACTATGAATCAGTCTCTTTACAGGCTATACTACAACAGGGAGATAACAAAGGATTCCGCACTGGAGCGGTCTGCTAATCCCATTGAGCTTGAACAGATGATGGTCACAGGAAGAGACATTCTATAAAGGGGGACTTATGGGAGAATTTCAATGGACGGGAACTAACCGGCAGGGACGGACCTTGAATGGAACCATGGAGGCCAAATCTCGTGCCGAAGTAAAAGAACTCCTTGAGAGTCGGGGTGTTACTGTTACCAAGGTCAAGGGCGGATTTGACATGTCCACCTTTGGAGTTATCGGCTCCGGTGTAAAAAGCAAGGAGCTTGCCACGTTTACCAGGCAGTTCAGCGTTATGATCAACGCGGGTCTTCCCCTGGTTGGGTGTCTTCAGATCCTCGGCAGACAGCAGGATAACAAGGTATTCAAGAACATCATTCTCGAAGTCACGAGCGATGTGGAAAAAGGCGGCACGCTGGCAGAGTCTCTGGGCAGCCACAAGAAGGTGTTCAGTGAGCTTTATGTGAACATGGTCGCCGCCGGAGAGCAGGGCGGAATTCTTGATACTATTCTTCTCCGCCTGGCTGACTATCTGGAGGACGCGGCATCGCTGCAGTCCAAAATAAAGAGCGCAATGATGTATCCTGTTGTTGTTCTTGTTGTTGTTCTAGTTGCCACGCTGGCAATGCTTCTTTTTGTTATCCCTATTTTCCAGACAATGTTTGAGGATATGGGCGGCGAGCTTCCGGCTATGACCCAGATGGTTGTGGACATGTCTGAATTTGTTCAGAACTATGTTGTATTCATACTCCTGGGAATCGGTGCCATCATCTTTGGATACAATGCCTACTACAAGACGAAAAGCGGTGAGAGGGTAATTGATACCATAAAGTTATCGCTCCCTGTTTTCGGACCGATCAACAGAAAAATGTCAATTGCCAGGTTTACAAGAACTCTGGGAACACTTACAGCATCGGGTGTCGCAATTCTTGACGGACTGAATATCACAGCCAAGACCTCGGGCAACAGGGTTATCAGTGATGCTATCATGAAGGCAAGGGTGAGTATCTCCGGTGGAGAGAATATCGCCGGTCCCCTTGAAGCTTCGGGTGTGTTTCCAACCATGGTTACACAGATGATTTCCGTGGGTGAGGAAACAGGCGGTCTGGACGAGATGCTTGTTAAGGTGGCAGACTTCTATGATGAAGAAGTTAATGTGCTTGTCGACGGTATGGCATCCACAATTGAGCCTCTCATGATCGTCTTTCTGGGCGGATTTGTGGGGTTCCTTGTTGTGGCCATGTACCTTCCGATCTTCGACATGATTCAGCAGGTGGGTGGGTAACACGAGCCAACCAGTGCTTATCAGCGGAGGGCGCCGTACCTGGCTTCAGGTAGGGCGTCTTTCCGTTCTGGGGATGCTTACTCTCACAGGAATTTTCGTAATGGATCAGCAGGATCTGACTGCTGTCTATCTGGTTGTGGCCGTCGCGGCGCTTCTTACCTCAGCGATTACAAATATCATCATGAAGCGGAATCCTGAAAGCCTGAAACCCTACTGGTTCCTTCTCTATGTTGATGCCCTTCTTCTGAGCACCGTTATCTATGTCAGCGGGGGGATTGACGGACCATTCACCCCGTTTCTTCTGGTTCATGTACTGGCTTACGGTTTCTATCTCGGTGTTTCCGGCGGATTCAGCGCAGCAGCAGCAGATGTTGTTCTGGCCACAGGCTTCACTGTTATCGCTCTTAATGTACCCGGACCTAAAACTACCCTGAGTCCACTGCTCGCAACACTGATTCAGACCGGGCAGCTGAAACTTTCAACCACATACATTGCTTTGAGAATATTCATTTACGGTCTTTTGCTCGTTGCTTCCGGTATCGCGTCAGGAATGCTTGCCCAGTCACTCTACACAGAGAGCGGTCATCTCCAGAGAGTATTGAATAATCTGGCTGAACTCAGAGCAAGAAGCAGACACATTCTGGACAGTCTCCATGACGGAGTTGTTGTGGTTGATTTGAACGGTGATCTTATCAGTATTAATCCAGCTGCAACAGAGCTTCTCGGAACTGACAAACCCATGCATGAGTCACAGATTGGCGAGATAGTACGAAGCTTCCTGAAAAACAGAGACTTTCCCCCCGGAATTGACATCGTGGTGGAAGAAAAAGTAATTGAGTGCAGATTCAACCAGTACGGTGACACCGACGGAGCAATTATCATTCTGACAGATACGACTGAACTCCGGAATTCCCAGGCAGCTCTGGAGGAGCGGGACAAACTCTCTCTTATCGGCAGGCTGAGCGCTACTATGGCTCATGAGATCAGAAATCCCCTTGCGTCAATGAGCGGTGCTGCCCAGATTCTCGCCACAGGCAATCTTGACAGAGAAAAAGCAGAGAAAATGGCACTGCTTATTGAAAAGCAGTCCCTGCGGGTATCAGAGCTTATTGAGGGTTATCTTTCTCTTTCCCGGAACAGTTCGGATTTTCCGTTTACCATTGTTAATGTCAATGATGTGGTGATGGACAGCGTTGAAGGCGCTATGCACGGCTTTGCGGGTGGGGTCTCGCTTGAGATACTCAGGTCGGAGGAGAACCCTTTGGTACTGGGCAGCAGAGTAAGGCTGGGTCAGGTTCTTCTTAATCTGATGAGAAATTCTGTTGAAGCTCTCAGCGGGATATCAGAGCCGGTAATAGCCATTGAAGTCATCGTTACCGATAACGGCAGATCTGTATGTATTACAGTAAAAGACAACGGACAAGGTATACCCGAGGACTTTATTCAGGAAATCTGGGAACCTTTTAAAACATCAAGGCGGGAGGGAACCGGGCTCGGCCTCTATATTGTCAGTAAGATTTTAAAGGAGCACAACGGTACTATTGAAGTGGAGAATACCGTCCCGGGCGGTGCCCTTTTCAGAATAAAGCTTCCCGGAGCAGGAGAGGACGCTCATGGATAGGAAGAATCTTTCAATACTGCTTGTGGATGATGAAGAGTCCATGGTGGAATGGCTCAGCATTCTGCTGGAGCAGAATGGCTACAGTGTTACGAGTTTTTCACATCCGGAAGCCGCATTCAAGTGGAGTGAACAGAATCCGGTTCATGTACTGATCTCAGACATCAAGATGCCGGCTATGAGCGGATTGGAGCTTTTCGCGAGAATGCAGGAGATTCATCCTGATGTGGCTGGAATCTTCATGACCGCCTTTTCGAGTGTGGATACGGCGGTAAAAGCTGTAAGACAGGGTGCTTCCGACTATCTCCTTAAACCTTTCAAGACAGATCAGATGCTGGCCGCGATTGAAAAAGCGGTTCGAGTAAAGAACATCACCGCAGAGAACCGGGCTCTTAAACAGAAACTCAGCAAAGAATACAATTTTCAGGGCATTATAGGGCGGTCACAGCCGATCATCAAGCTTCTAGAAATGGTAAGAAAAGTTGCAGACCAGCCCAGTACTGTACTTATCTCCGGAGAGAGCGGTACAGGTAAAGAACTTATCGCAAAGGCAATTCACAACAACAGTATAAGAGAAGACGACCCTTTTATAGGAATCAACTGCGGCAGTCTTTCTCCGAATCTTCTCGAGAGCGAACTGTTCGGTCACAAAAAGGGTTCTTTCACTGGAGCATACAGAGACAAAGAAGGACTGATGATTGCGGCGGGCAGGGGTACACTTTTTCTTGATGAGATTGGTGAATTGAACAAGGATCTCCAGGTTAAGCTTCTTAGAGCAATACAGGAGCGGCAGATCCGCCCTGTGGGGGATACAACAACAAAACCCTTCAAGGCCAGGTTAATCTGCGCCACAAACAGGAATCTTGAGGAAATGGTTCAGGAAGGTTCTTTCCGCAATGACCTTTACTACAGACTGAATGTTCTTCCTCTTCATGTACCGCCCCTCCGGGAGCGGAGAGAAGACATTCCCCTTCTTGTCAAAAACTTTTTGAGCAACGGGAGTTACGCCGGGAAAGAGCTTTCGAAAGAATCTCTTGAGATATTCACAGAGTACAGCTGGCCCGGCAATGTAAGAGAGCTTCAGAACATTATCGAGAGAGTCTGCGTACTGTCAGGCAGCAACACAGTAGAGGCGGATGAACTTCCCGGTTGTCTCACTGACAAGGCTCCTCAAGAGGGTCTGCCGTCTTTTCCGGAGAGTACGGAGACAGGCAGGGAGCTAGCCCTCCTCACGCTCGCTGAGATAGAAAAAGCATGGACCTACTACATTCTGGAGAAGAAAGCGGGAGGAGAAAAAAGAACAGCCTCAAGAATCCTGGGCATTAATGAAAGTACTCTCCATCGCCGCCTTGAAAAATACAGGAAGGAGGACAAGCGTCTTGCAGAACGCCATACGGAAAGAAAGATCGACCCGTAATCCAGAATTTAGTAGGCAGCAGAACAAGTAATAAAGGTATTTGGATTTGGCAGACATTATGCTTATAGTAACGGTGAGTGACTGACCCCGTTCTCTTGAAAGGAGAATACGATGAAGAAAGGTTTCACCCTCATTGAGTTGATGATCGTTGTGGTGATCATCGGTATCCTGGCGGCAATCGCCATTCCCAAGTTCAGTGATGTTGCTGAAAGTGCCAAGAGAAACGCCTGTCGCGCCAACATGCGTACCATCGCAAGTCAGGAAGCCATCTTTCAGGCAGGCAGCATGAACAATGTGTACGGAACCCTTACGGAAATTGGAATGGAAGAGGTAAGATGCCCGAGCGATCAGGCAAACTCCTACACAGGCATGACCTCACTTAACCTGACCATTATCTGTGGTTATGCAACAAGTCATGGCAGCATTGACGAAGGTGTTCCAAGCTGGCACGATAACACCTGACCGGCGGGTTACCAGTTTTACGAAGGGGTGGCACCGCCACCCCTTCGTCATATACCGGGGGAGTTGTACCGGCAGACCATGTAGCCTTCGTAAACTGATGCCACCGGTTCAAGAATGTCATTCCGCCCGATGCGGTCAAGAATTGCCAGTCTGTTCTCCATTTGCAGTACGCATGGATTCGTTCTGAAGAAAGTCACATAATCTATTCCCAGTTCATCAAGGATCGCGCATTCCTCTTCAAGAGTATTTTCAAGGTACAGAGGTTGTGTAGCCGGGTGTCTCCAGCCGACATAAATCTCGTGGTCGTAGAAATACCTCTTTTCCTGATGAAGTGAAAGAATTCTGCTTTCATCGGGAAGAGCGCTGTTCATCCACATGTAAGTCATGCCCTCCGGAGTTGATATTCTGTATCTGTAAGCAGATTCTGTATCCCAGTTGCCAGTTAATACAGACATGGAAACAACATATCTGTACGAAGCGGGCAGTGAAACTCTCGCTGATATTATAAACCCGGGAACTACAAAGGATATTACACACACGGCAGAAAGGAAGACAGAGCTGAATATTTTTCTGGACTGCATTATGCTGACGGCCAGAAGAGCGGTGAAAGGATAGATCAGGATTGAGTACTTGGCTCCCCACCAGGGCGGCCAGAGAACGATTATCGCCACAATGAAATATGCCGCGAGGGGCACAAAAATAAACCAGCTGCGGTCTTTTCGGAGAAAAGCGACTCCCAGTCCGCCCAGCAGCAGAAGAAGAATACCCTCCATGCTGGTCATGAAAATGCCGATGTGTTTTGCGACAGAATAGTTTTTACTGGCGTAAATTTCAGAATCCCTATCATTGACAAGGGTTATTTCCTCCGGTTCAGGCGATAACCTCCACTCGTCCTTAACTGTGGGAGAAAACTGGTATACCGGGTAAGACGGGCTTCCGGTGTGTATCATGGTTCGAGCGGCGAAGATCAGGGGAACAATTGAAATGCACAAAAGCGAGATCAGTCTCACTTTTCTTGAGGAGATGAAGAACTGATGTCCTTTGTAGAGCATGAAGGGCAGTACAATGAGCAGAGCTGTCTGCTTGGTCGCGAGGGCAAGACCCATGAAAAACCATGATGTGTACTGTTTCAATGATTTGTCATTCAGCTCCCGTACAGAAGAAGCCAGCGCCAGTGTACAGAACAGAATGGCGGCTGTATCAGTTTTTGCGAGTGAGCACCAGTAGTAGAGCATCGAACAGAGAAGTACGATAGCTGCCAGCGGAATCCGGTACTTATTTTTAATTAAGATTATCTGCATTCCTCTGAAAAGAGTGACAAACAGCAGTGTCATCTGAAAGACCTGTAGAATACTGAGCTGATCCATTCTGTCGAAGGATAATGAAGCAGGCCAGACAGCCATCATCTCATAGGTCAGAGGAAAGCCGGAGAATGTCGTTTCTTCAAGCCAGTAAATTCCGCCGTTGTTCAGCCATCTGTCAGGCTGGACAGCGTATGTTATCAGAGGATCATCGAAAGTAAGATTGGGCATGGACGCATAGGTGAGATTTATTGTGATTACGGCCAGCAATGCCACTGCGCCCGCAAGCTGAAGAACTGACGGTTTACCGGATCTGTTTGTGTTTTTTACTTTCTGCACCAGCAGAAGCATTCCCGGAACGGCGAAGAGCAGCAGCAGAACGGGAGTTACTGTTCTGTTCATCACTCCGAAAAGAGAGAGCGGAATTTCAAGGAGAATGAGCAGCAGAATGCCGGTGATTTCCCTGGGGAGTAGAGGGAGAAGCTTCTTTATCCCGGTGTATTTCTCCGCGATAAAACCCGCTCCGTAGAATGCGCACCACACAACAAGGACTCTTATGACTGTCTGCGCGAATGACAGGGGGTTCATCCAGTCAAGCATCTGCTCTCCTCAGGATTATGGGAAGTCAAAACCGAAATCCAGGTTAAAGTCACTCAGAATGAAAGCGCCGGTAAGGCTGTCAACAGCATCCGCCGAGAAAGTTCTGCCGTTCTCATCCGTGAGAACTACAAAGTCGATGGGGATATTATGACGGATATATACCCTGTCCCATGTGTTCAAAGGAGAGGAAGAACAGTCCAGGCCGTCCAGCAGAAAGCCATCAGAAGAAAATGCCTCAATCAGGACTATTTTACCCAGAGTGATGGAATTTACCACCCGGGAACCCGCGTGTGAATCCGAGTAACCGATTTCATCTCCACTGCTGAAGAACATTGGGGGTGTTATCTGATAAATACTGTCGGGATAGGAAGTTGAAGAGGCTAAAGGAGTTGAAATGTTACCATCGGCATCAAAAGCTGTTACCTGTACTGAAGTGCCGGAATCAAGCCAGATCCGAAGGACTTCATCGGGAAGAAGAACATTTCTTCGAAGAAGATTTATACCTGACAGCGAGTTATCGGACAGGAAAACTGCGGTGATCTGTACATCAGTGGAATTTCCGATGGCAACAGGATGGTCTCCGTAGATTCTCTCAAATACTCCGCCGAATTCCTTTCGGGCAAGGGTAATACTGATGGTATCAGCGTTTGTCGAGGCGGGATATCCAGTCAGACGGTAGATTGAGCCGTTCTCCGCCTCAAAGATCAACTTTCTCATGTAGACAAAGGGTACACTGACAGAAACGGTCTCTCCCGGCAGCAGTGGATACTCAAGGTATGCCGTATGAAGAATATTTGAGCCCGGAATCAGGTAGTACACGCCGGTAATAGAATTGCCATCCAGCAGGTTTTCGATCGGAACATCAACGCTGTCAGGATGGGTGAAGATGTGAAGAGTGCACATCAGATACAGGAAAGCAGAAAGCACAAAAACCTCCATTGCTGTTTTCAGTCGATACGCTGACTATACACAGACGAAAGAACTGTGGAAAGACGCACACAGTCAGAATATCTCAGTATGTTTTTCTCTCCTTGCCCGGAAGATACAGGGAAATGTATATTGACAGGCTTCAGGCGGGATTTGTCGTGCACACACATCATGATAAATCATCCGTTCTTTATCAGGGAAGGGCAGGTTGTGAAGTATTATCCACCAAGGTTTCTCTTCAGGCGATTTGAGCTGATCAGGAGAATTAAACCGGGTCGTAAATTCCTTGAGATAGGGCCCGGCTCCTTCAATCTTACCGGAGACCTCCTGAACAGGTTTTCCAGCGGTGTGCTTGTTGATTTCAATGAGGAAGTACAGGAAGCCTTCAGTCTTTTAAGTAAGGCTGAAAGATTAAAACTCTCCCTGGTAATCTCCGATTTCAATTCATTCAGGAGTACAGAGTCTTTCAGCGCGATAATTGCCTGTGAGGTACTGGAGCACATCGAAGATGAAGCGGGGTTCCTGCGAAGCGTGCATGATCTCCTTGAGAAACAGGGACAACTGTTTCTTTCCGTACCCGCGCGAAAGAAGTTCTGGTCCATTCATGATGAAGGTGTGGGGCATTTGCGAAGGTATGAGAAGAAAGAACTGAAAAAATTCCTTGAAGAACACGGATTCACTGATGTCAATGTAATATCCTACGGGTTTCCATTCGTAAATATCCTCAGATTACCGAGGATACTTCTTGCAGGGAAACAACATGCTGAAAACAGCAGAATGACAGTGGAACAGCAGACAAAAGAAAGCGGATTGAGTCAGTACAGAGTAATGATGAACGCTCTCGGTCTGGTTTGTAACAAGTATACTATAGCTCCTCTTTCTCTTCTGGCGTCCCTTTTTAACAGATATGATTTTTCTAACGGGTACATAGTGATCGCTGAAAAATGAGTTATCCGAGTTCTCTGAATTCCCCAGTCAGCAGGCCGGATGCGGAGAGGAGTTCCGATGAGAAAAAACATTAAAGATTTCGCAGGTATAGTAAGCAGAACACTGCCGATCATTGAGCCGATCTATGAATTCGGTTCATTGCAGGTGCCCGGGCAGATCGGATTTGCAGATTTGCGCTCGCTGTTTCATGACAGAGAATATGTCGGCTGTGATATGCAGGAAGGCCCGGGGGTTGATAAGTTGCTGAACTTGCACGCGATTGACCTTCCCTCCGAATCCGCTGGAGCAGTCCTGTGCTTTGACACTCTGGAACATGTGGAGTATCCCCGCAAAGCATTGAACGAGATTCATCGAATACTCAAGCCGGATGGAATAGCGGTAATCAGTTCTGTAATGAATTTCCCCATCCATGATTATCCGTATGATTACTGGCGGTTCACGCCTGAGGCGTTTAAATCACTCTTGAAACCCTTCACCGACTCCTTTGTCGGTTTTCAGGGAAGCAGACATTTTCCTCACACAGTAGTTGGAATCGGCTTCAAAGGCGACACATCCTCAATAACGCAGTTTGCTGAGAAATTCGATATCTGGCAGAAGAGTGACTGCAAATCTTTCAGGCAACTGGTTATCAAATTAACGCCACCGGTGTTTCTTCCCGTGATAGCAGGATTGTACAGAGCTGCAACCGGACTAAGAAAGATCAATTGAACATTTGACATCAATTACGAGTGACGCTCATAATAGTATTCACTAATGGAATGACCAGTTGCCGGGGGCGCAGCACTTTACAATACAGCTGATAAGATGAATCGGCCAGTTGTTCACGAAGATCAGGTGAGTTATACAACTCCGAGATTGCGTCAGCCAGTGATGATGCCGAGCCCATTTCGCAGAGGAATAAATTTTCACGGTGAGTAAAGAGTTCGCGAACTGCTTTGTTGTTTCCTGCTATTACCGGTTTTCTCATGGCAATCATTTCGTACAGTTTACCCGCTATTACATTTCCGGCTTTTGGAATCAGTGAGTAGTGTCCTCCCAGGCAAATGTCGGATTCAGCTATCTCGGTAATAACCTGCTCTCTCGGAATGCGGCCCAGGAATGTAATGTTATCAGTATGTTCATCAATTGTGCGTTGTCTGATTTTGTCCAGTATCCGGCTGGAACCTGCTATTCTGAGATGAACAGGCAGATCAGTAACGAGTTTCATCGCGTCAATTATTACTTCCAGGCCCTGAAGCGGGATACCCGAACCGACCCAGAAAAGAGATGTTGTGGAAGCTGAGTGAGTCCGGGGTTGTCCGGATGGATGAAAAAGACTGTTTTCGCAGGAGATATAGATCGGTATAAATTTCTCTCTTGGAAGAGAGAAGGTTTTAGAGAAGTAATCAGCGTGTGTCTTCGTATCAATCAGAATTTTATCCGCAAGCATGCAGTTGTATCTGTCAATCTGAAAAAGCAGTTTTCCCAGAAGTGAATCAGGTCTGCATTTCTGACGCTCTTCGCAATAACTCTGCCATATGGAGATGTGTGCATCGTAGATAATGGGTTTGCGAGTTAACATTCTCAGAACAGGGAAGATTTCCCAGCACCTGAAATTTGCAATAACTACATCCGAGTGTCTGATTGCTTTGAGGAAACAGAGTATGGCCCTGGGGTATCTAAGCCATGAGCGTTCGTTTACAATGCAGGGTACTATTACCAGTTCATGCTGAGACAGACCCTCCAGCAGTGTTTGAGAACGAATGTAATCTGTGTAGTAAGACTGGAAAAAGCAAACTCCGGGAGAAGAACTATTGTATTTCGTCCTGACCATTTGTTTTCCTGACATGAGTTTATACACGAATGAAAACCGGAACCACACACATTATATATTACATACAATTGCGGGAGAGCAATTACCACTCAGCTGAATCTCAGAGAACCGCGGTCGGGAAGAAAGGGAACTGCTGATGAAACACGAGCCGTGGGAACTGGTAAAGAGGGCGCAGGAAATACTGCATCAGGCAGGGGAAGAATGCGTCTGTAATACGGGAATGATGGGGGAACTGGCCAGGATCACAGACGACCTGGAGAACGCTCTGAGCGGGGATGAGCCCGGCGCGGGAGAGGTTCTGAGCATACTGGGGCATGAGCTCAAGTCACCGATAGCTGCCATCGTGACTCTTCTGCATGCTGTTGAGGCAGGGTATGTGAAGAATCCCGTGAATTCCATGAGGATGGTTGGCAGAGCCAGGAAGAGGGCGGAGGAGCTGGTGCCTCTGATTAACGACATTATGCTTCTGGGGAATTTATCAGGTGACACTTCGCAGCTTGATGAAAAGGTAAGCATGCTGGCCGTATGCCGGAGTGTACACGAGCTTATGGAGCTGATGTTTCAGGAGGAAGGAATCTGCTTTGAGTTTTCTTTTCCTGAGGATGAGCCGTTTTTCCCTGTACTGGGAAGGGAGAGCTTTCTGCGCCGGGTAGTACAGAATCTCTGTGTTAATGCATTCAAGTACAACAGGAGAGGGGGATGCATATATCTGAGAGTGTTTGGTGAAGGCTCTTCAGTGGTGGTAGAGGTTGAAGATACAGGAATGGGCATACCCGCTGAGGATCTGCCGCATGTATTCGCGTTTCTTTACAGAGGCAGGCAGGCAAAACGGAATCCCGACGGAGGACTCGGGCTGGGGTTGTCCATGGTCAGGCAGATAGTTGAGGTACACGGCGGAACCATTACTGCTGAGAGTGAGGAGGGAAAGGGAACGATAATGACCGTTCGCCTTCCTTTCTGCGCCGGTTGAAAGTGAAGTGAACCTCTTCACAGCGGTCAGCCTCAACCTCCTGAATCAATATCGCATAAGCTGACATCCCAGGTGTAACCGTCACTCTCTACAACAACACCCCATCTGGTGTAGGTGTCGCCGTCCTCGTCTTCAATGTAAATATCATAGGTGTTTGATTGAACATAGGCTGTATAGGAGTCGCCCTGGTAGAGGATTTCTTCGCCCAGATGATTATCGCCCCAGCCATCGCCGTCGGAGGGTGATATCCAGACTCCGTAAACATCCCAGCTGCCGAGGTTATTGGTGATGGTGATGGGGCACTGACCGGCATTCTGAAGATTTGTCACGGATGAGGGCGAGCCTGTTTCATCAATGCTCTCCATGGTGACTGTCCATTCAAAGCCGTCTGCTCCTATCCGTATCTCACGCAGTGTGTAGGTGTCTCCATCCTCGTCCATGACTTGCAGATCGTAGACACCCGGCTGCACCATTACCTCGGCAACTTTGCCCGGTTGCAGCACATCAGTACCGGGGAGATGGTTGGAGCCCCATACATCATCGGTGCCTCTGCTGATGTACACGCAGTGAATATCGTAGTGCTCAAGTCCGTTGGTGACCGTCAGAGGAACCTTCTCCAGACAGCCGGTTGAGAAGAGAATAATCGCTGAAGTGAGTATGCCGAAAAGTGTTTTTCTGTTCAAGAACACAACCTCCTTTTCGTTGTAATACCTTCGGGGCTGTTTCTGTATTCCATATCAGTTCTGATCAGTCAATATCTGCGGATACCACCTCCCAGAGGTAATCGTCTTCCTTGATTTCCCTGTCCCATATTGTGTATGTGTTTCCGCGGTCATCCACGGCCTGCACATCGTAGGTGTCAGGAAGAACTGTTACTTCCAGGGATTCTCCGGGCAGAAGTTTTTTCCATTCAGGGAGAGAGTTTATTCCCCATTCATCCTCAGAACTGCTGCTGACATATATGTACTCTATGCTTTTATTTTCCAGGCCATTGGTGATGATGATTCTTGCGGGATCAAAGCATCCCGCCGGCAGGAGAAGCAGAAGCAGTATTACTGCCGGATATAGCTTACCCATGGGATTCCTTTCACTGACAATAAAAACAGGGGGCGGATCAACGCCCCCCGTTTTTATAAGATCAGGATACCAGAGACATCAGTCTATGAGTCTATGTCGGAAAGTTCAACATCCCAGTAGAAGCCGTCTTCGTGTACATCAATACCCCACAGGGTGTATGTGTCGCCTTCATTGTCTTCCACCTTGAAGTCATAGGTGTTGCCGGCAGGCACATTGAAGGTGAATTCCTCACCAGGCTCAAGAAGCTCGGTACCCAGACGATCCTCGCCCCATGGTCCGTCGCTGGGATCACCATAGATGTACCAGATTGTCCAGTCGCCAAGCCCGTTGTGGATAGTTACGCGTGCGTCGCCCTCGTCATTGCTGACGACGCCTGAGTTGTCCATGTCGGAAAGATCGACTTCCCAGACGAAGCCGTCATCGCCAACCCACTCATCCCAGAGAATGTATTCATCATCGTCTTCGTCAATACACCTGAAATCGTAGAAGTCGCCGGATGTTACTTCAAATGTTATGGACTCGCCCGGTTCAAGGAGTTCGGAACCGAAGCGATCCTCGCCCCATCCATCGTCCTCGGAGAGACTGCAGTATCCGTACCAGAGAGTCCAGCTTCCCAGACCGTTTTCGATAGTAACGGATACTTCCTCGCCGTCGGTATTCCAGTCACCGTCTTCAAGAGTGACTTCCCATTCGTATCCGTGCCCGTCAATTTCAACTTCCCAGAGGGTGTAGGAATCGCCATCTTCATCAATAACCATGATGTCGTATGTGCCTTCTTCGTCAAGAACGATTGTGACTTCGTCACCGGCTTCAAGAACAGCATCGATACGGTTCTCGCCCCACGGACCGTCTGAAGGATCAATCATGATCTCTTCAATATTCCAGCCACCGAGTTCGTTAATGATAACAACTTCGATATCAACTTCTTCCGGTGCGTCAGCTACAGGTGCCTCACCGCTGCCGCATGCAAAGAAAAGTACCGGCAAAGCCAGAAGTGCCATCAGCAGATAAATCCTTTTCATCATCTCTCCTTCTATCGGTTTTTAGATTCGGACTCCGAATCGAACGAGTGAAAATAAGTTAACATGGCCGCAGAGTAAAGAGTACAGAAAAGGGGGCTGTTGAACAGCCCCCTTTTACAGTTAACTGTGTGCTAGTCCATGTCGGAAAGTTCAACACCCCAGTTGTATCCATCGGAGCCGATCTCCACATCCCAGCGTGTGTATGAGTCTCCGTCTTCATCCACAAGCATTATGTCATAAGTGCCTGCGGGGACACTGACGGCAGCGACTTCTCCCGGTTCCAGGGGGTCGCTGATGCGGTTTTCGCTCCATTCATCGCTCTCCGCCGGATCTACGAAGATCTCTTCGATGTTCCAGGCACCAAGATCGTTGGTAATCTCTACACGAACATTACTACCGCAACCCGATATGAGAGTCGCGGCAAATGCCACTGCAAGCAGAACTGCAATTTTCTTCATCATCCCTCCTTTTTTAATTGCGGAGTCACCCGCTGAATCTGTGAATACCGGATGACAAGATAAGGTGAAGATCGGGGCAGGTAAACCCCTGCTCATGGAATGAAAAGATCAAGGTCGTCCATTGTTATGTTCCATCTGCCGTCTTCTTCCGATATGCTCACTGACAGGCGGGTGTATGTGTCATCATCTTCATCCACCACCCTGATGTCGTATGTGCCCGGATCCAGTAACAGAGAATACTGATCTTTTGGCTCAATACCGCGGGCAACCAGATGATTCCCGCTCCAGTTGGTGTCTGCAGAGCTTCTGTGATAGACTTCTGTGATAATCCAGTCATCCAGAGCATTGCAGAGAACCAGTCTGCTGCTGCCTGTGCCGGATTCAGCTGATGGAGACAATCTGTCGTCTCTTGTGATCTGCCAGCTGTAGTTCTGTATGTCCGGAGTAATTGGAAAGATTCCGCAGGTGTACTGGTTCTGTGCGTTGTCTTCCGCATTGAGGATGTGATTGCCATAATCAACTCTGATATTAATCGTTCTGCCTGGAAAAAGAATAAAAGCTCCAAGTCTGTCCGGACTACTCTCAGTGTCCTCTCCCTGTCTGGTAACACGAAGCCAGTAGATATCTTTTTCTTCAAGCGCATTGGTAATTCTTATTGTACAGGATCCAGAGCCGGACCAGTACTCGCCACCGGATTCAATGGTTTCTTCAAAAACCGTGCGATCTGTCATTGATATGTCTACTTGCAGAATTTCTGTTGAGTCGGTAATTGTGACAGCTGTATTGTATACACCGCCTTCAGTGTCTACCGCTCTGATTGCTGAATTGCTTCGGGGAACGGTGAACAGGATAATTTCGCCAGGTCTGAAAAGCTGCTCAAGGCAGTTGGAAGTGTCATTTTCCAGATAAATCTCTGCCAATGTAATATCCTGAATGACATTTTTTACTGTGAGTTGTGTTTCCGGGGAGGTTGTATTTATAAATCTGTGGATTATCGCGAGCAGGGTTGCGATGGTAATTAACGCGATTACAACCAGATACTTAGTTCGACTCATCACGATCCAGGGCAGTTATCTGCCAGAGTACTCCCTGATTATCCAGATCCACCTGCCAGAGGGTATAGGTATTTTCATCGGAGTCCACAAGCCGGATATCATAAACATCCTCATCAAGCCAGATACTCATCTCTGCGCCACTGCCGAGAATGCCTGATCCAAGCCAGTCATCTCCCCATGAATCGCTGTTGCCGGGAGAGCAGTAGACATTCCAGATTGAGAGGTGTTCCAGATTGTTTTTCAGTGCGAATTCGCAGGCGCCACTGCCTGCCGAAATGCAGGCGGGTGCTGTTGATATGCGGGTATCTGAGTCTGTGTCGGGTATTCCCGCCATAGCTTCCCCGAGAAATTCATTCAAGGCCGGGATCAGATCAAGTTTCCATCGCTGGTTTTCCCGGACGAACTGATAAGATCTGATTCGGCTGCCCTGCCCGGAAAGCAGATACGCCTTCTCATTTCTGAAATCAACCGAAATCACAGTTTCTGAAAATGAAAGCAGATCCGTGTCTGAGACAAGCGAGGCAAGCAGATTTTCGCCCCTGTTGTCAAAGGGAACTCCGGCCTCGGTGTAAATCTCCGCAATTTCGTCAAGAAGCTGTTTTGTTCCGTCTGAAAGACCTCTGAAAAGACTGTGCCAGTTTTCTTCCCCGGCATTTTCCATAAGGGTATTGTAGCTTTCAACCACTTCTTTCTGATCACTGCTCCAGCCGATACATGCCACTGTCAGTAAAGAAAGAGCGGAAACAATCAGCATTTTGTTCAAAGTTATCTCCTCCCCGGGTTTGCTCCTTCAGACAGTCTACCCATTTGAGGCCAGCGGGTCAACATCTACCTGTTACCTTTCTCATTTTAGGTTATTATAGGTGATATTTATAGAGTAACCGAGGGAGTTTATGGCAAGAGTTTCATTCCCCAGAATGGTTGAGCTTGATGCGGTTACAGGTCTTCCTCCAAGGAAGGTGCTGGATCGCGATCTCCCTGTGCTTCTCAGATCCATGGGCACAGCCGGTCTGCCCATGTGTTCCATAATGATAGACATTGACCATTTCAAGAAATTCAATGACAAGCACGGTCATGATATTGGCGATCTGGTTTTGCGCCATGTTTCATCCCTGATCAGAAAAGCCGTAAAGTTTCGCGGGGAAGCATACAGGTATGGCGGTGAAGAGATTACCGTGCTCATGCTTAACACGAACGGCGCGGAGGGGCTTGCGACAGCAGAGAGGATTTGCGATGTCGTTGGAGACTCAGAGATAATTGTAATGGTTGATGGAGAAGGGCTGCCACTGTCTGTTCGGATATCTCTGGGAGTGGCATCAACTGAAACGGTTACAGGCTCAGAGCTTCTTGTCTCTTCAGATCGGGCTCTGTATGATGCCAAATCCAAGGGCAGAAACCAGGCGGTTCTTTTTAGAAGCGACAGAAAGCAGGTAGTTTCCACCACCGTTATTGATGTTCATTTTCCATCCAGATCCGCGATTATTGGTGGTAACTACATACTCCTGAAAAAATGGTTCAGCTACAGCAATCCCACTGAGATTGAAGCCAGAGAGATCAAAGATCCAAACACGGACAGCAGCGAATTTGCTGAAGGTCCCATACCACCCTATGGGCTGGTGGAGGCAGAGATACGCGGCCGGGTGAGTGAAATAGAGCGCAGGGGTAATCACACATTCTTCAAATTCGAGGTCAGGAGTGAGATCATAGATCTTATGTTCAAGTACATCAAGGACACTCGCAATGCCAACCGTTAGCTGCCGTTCTCTCTGGGCTGGAGAAGGTCCCTGTCTTTCTCATGTTTCTGTTCATACAGACGATTCAGGAACAATTTCGAGTATTGAGAAGTGCTCTTCAGATACTTTTGATTACAGTTTCGCAATGCCTTCGTTTGTGGATGCTCATGTTCATTACACCTGGATGATCTCGAAGGAAGCATCGCTGGATCTTTCAGAACTCAGATCCTCCGATGAATTTCTTTCTCTTGTTCAGTCAGCAGCTGTCTGCGGTAAGCATAAAATCGTTCGAGGGGAATCTTTTGATGAAAGCGACTGGATTAATACTGAACTGCCAACCCTGGCAGAGCTCGATTCTGTCACTGGTGATGTTCCCGTGTTTCTTCGGCGCGTGTGCGGGCATGCTGCTCTTGTCAACTCGGCGATGCTCCGCCTTTTGAATCCGGATACGCCGGATGTCAACAGGGCAACCGGTGTTTTGAAGGAGTGGCCGGCATTGAATTTTGAGAAAATGTTTCCTCTGCCGGACAGGGTATTGCTGGAAGCTGCCTCCAGAGTTGAATCAACGATACTCAGCAGGGGAGTTACTGCGATATATACCTTTGAGTCCGCTCAATCCGCCGAACTGGCGCTGAATTCTTCTCCCGGACTTGATGTATCAACAGCAGTTGTTACGGACGATGTTGATGAACTTGTTTCCTCAGGTCTCCCGGCGAAGACTGTTAAGTTATTTCTTGACGGTTCACTGGGTGCAGGGAATGCAGCTCTGTCTCATCCGTATCCGGATGGCTCAACGGGAGAATTGCATTATTCTAATGACCGGCTGCTTGCTTTGCTTCTTCGTTGCGGTGAAGCCGGGCTTTCTGTCGCTGTCCATGCAATCGGCGGCAAGGCTCTCCAGCAGCTGGATCTGGTTTCCAATGAGGTCTTTAGAGTTCTTGGCAGGGGGTTTGCGGTAAGAGTAGAGCACGCGGAGGATCTCATGTGCGCCTGGCCGGGAACATGGAATCCGGGGTATCACATTTTCAGTATGCAACCCAATTTTGTAGAAAGATGGCAGCGCCCCGGGGGGATGTATGACAGAATTCTTCCCGCCGGTCAATCTCTGCTGCTCAACCCGTTCAGGACTGTGCTGGATTCCGGTTTCAAACTTGGTTTTGGAAGCGACTGCATGCCTCTTGATCCTCTCTACGGGCTTAAGGGAGCGATCCGTCACAGGAACAGCAGTGAATCTCTTTCTACAGAGGAAGCGCTTTCCGCGTATACTCTTGGCGCGGCATCTATCTCAGGACTGAATCATCTGGCAATCCCGCTTGGCAGAGGCAGAACAGCGGATATGGTTTTTTTATCAGGTAATCCCTTCGGGGGGCTTGACGGTGTTACAGTTGAAGCGACCATGAAGAACGGCGGAATTGTTTTCCAAAATGTATCTACGGAGGGAATCTGATGAGCAGCATGGACTGGACTGACCCGTTCGCGGTTGCTGAAGTACTGACAGAAAACGCTCTTATCGAGGATGAAGCGCTTAATGACGCAGCTTCCCGGGCTCTTGCGGAATTCGGTGATACACCTGTGACATGTCATGTGAACCCCAGAGAAAATATTGTTGTGGCCGGTGTTGACTTCGCTGCTGTTGTGTTTTCCAGGCTGCCTGGAGAAGTCCGGGTGGAGGCACTCGTTTCGGAAGGCCGGAGCATTCGCGCAGGAGAGAGGATGGCCGACATTCACGGTCCCGCCGCTGCCGTTTTGCGCGGAGAAAGGATATTCCTGAATATTCTTGGAAGATTATGCGGCATTGCGTCCATAACTTCTGAATTCGTCAGTGTCTGCGCCGGTATTGATGTGGAGATACTTGACACAAGAAAGACCACCCCGGGAATGAGAGCCCTTGAAAAGTATGCGGTTCGTATGGGGGGTGGAGTAAACCACCGATTCTCACTTGCGGACATGGCAATGCTCAAGGATAATCACCTGGCCGCAATTGGCGGGGCAGGCAATCTTCTTCCTGTTATTGGCAGATTACGGAATCTCGGTGTTCCTGTTGAAGTAGAGGTTGACTCTCTGCAGCAGCTTGAACTTGTTATTCCTTTTCTGCCCGATCGAATACTGCTTGACAACATGTCTGTGAGTGAGCTTCGGGAAGCTGTTTTGCTGGTGGAAGATTCCGGTATATATCTTGAAGCATCCGGGGGAATTACACTTGAAACGGTAAGAGCAGTCGCTGAAACCGGAGTGGACGGTATTTCAGTAGGTATGCTCACTCATTCTGTGAAATCGTCTGATATTGGTCTTGACTGGCATTACGATTTCCGTAAGGAGCCTGTATGAGAAGGCTTGCTATTGATGTTGGAAACACGAAAACAGCACTTGCTCTTTTCGAGAAGAAGAATCTTCTGGGGCAGTGGAGGATAAGAACAGAGCGCTGGACTGCCGATGAGCTTCGGATATTGACTGAGGCTCTGCTTAAGAGTGAAGGCTTTTCCGCACCTGATGATGTGGCATTCGCATGTGTGGTTCCCCAGGTGCGCCACACAGTAGTCAACATGTGCGAGAAGTGGTTGAACCTTACTCCGGTGAATGTATCCTGCTCCACAGCCGGAATCAAACTGGGTTATCGGTATCCTCATGAAATCGGACCGGACAGGCTGGCAAATGCGGTTGCTGCCATCATGTCAGGAGGATTGCCTGCGATTGTCGCGGATTTCGGCACAGCTACTACATTTGATGTTATTGATTCTCAGGGCAGGTATCTTGGCGGCGCAATAAGCCCGGGAGTGGGCACATCCGCCGGGGAGCTGTTCAAGAAGGCGGAAAGACTGAACCCCATAGATCTGTCGTTTCCGGAGTGCGTTGTGGGTAGAACAACCGCAGATGCCATAAGATCCGGTGTTCTGTTCAGTGCGGTAGGCGCCGCTGATCACATTGTTGACCTCATTGCGGTTGAGTTCAACTCTGTCCCGGAACTCTGGGCAACCGGAGGATGGGGGAAAGCCCTGGGAAACAGGTGCAGACACAAATTCAGAATCTGCCCCGAACTTACACTGCTTGGTATTAACGAGATTGGACGAAAAAACAGAGGGGGAGTCAACTGATGGCAGAGATTCTTTTGGGGGTTACCGGTGGAGCCGCGGCTTTCAAGGCAGTGAGTCTTGCATCACTCCTGAGAAGGTCAGGCCATACGGTTAATTGCATTCTCACCGGAGCAGCTGCTGAATTCATTACTCCAACTCAGCTTTCCGCAGTATCCGGAACGCCCTGTTTTACTGATTTGTTTTCTTCCCGGCCAACCGTCTTTATTCCCCACATCGCCCTTACAGACAATGTTGATTTGATGGTTGTAGCCCCCGCTACAGCTCACTTTCTGGCGAGGGCAGCTCATGGTCTCGCTGATGATCTGCTTACATCGGCTTTTCTTGCCTGTGCCGCACCTGTGCTGATTGCCCCGGCAATGAACACGCGAATGTGGAATAATCCCGCTGTTCAGGCCAGTGTTGAGATTCTTTCTTCCAGAGGTATCAGATTTGCCGGGCCTGTTTCAGGTAAACTTGCGTGTGGAACTGCAGGCGATGGTCGAATGATGGAACCTGCGGATATTGCCGGAATCTGCCATGAGATGCTGGAGAGCGGAGGTGCCGGGTGAAGCCTGTGCCGACCCTTGAGTGGCGGATTGATCACCTGAAACTTCTGGATCAGAGACAGCTTCCGGCAGAAGAGGTCTATATTGATTGCAGGTCAACTGCCGAACTTGCTTCCGCGATAAAGACTCTCGCTGTAAGAGGGGCTCCCGCTATCGGCATAGCAGCTGCGTATGGCGCTGTTATTGCCGCCGTGGAAACCCCTGAATCCACTAATTTCTTCAAAGACTGCGGCGATTTGCTTGATGTACTTGCTTCTACAAGACCCACCGCTGTAAATCTGTTCCATTGTCTGGATATTCAGAGGGAAATCCTTTTTTCATCATCGTCAAAGGCCATAGCTGCAGATCGACTTTTAAGCAGCGCTCACAGGCTTTTCGAAGAAGACCTGGAAGCGAGCAGGGTCATGGGGCGTTTTGGCGCGGATCTGCTGCCTGACGGCTGCACGGTGCTTACCCACTGCAATGCCGGAGGTCTGGCAACCGCGGGTCTTGGTACGGCGCTGGCAGTGATCTACGAAGCGCACGCCAGGGGAATTCTCTCAAATGTTTATGCAGATGAGACAAGACCGCTCCTCCAGGGGGCCAGGCTTACTTCCTGGGAGTTGCAGAAAGCAGGGATACCGGTGAAGGTTCTTCCGGACTCCGCCGCGGCTTCTCTGCTCAGGGGTGGAACTGTTGACGCAGTGATTACCGGTGCCGACAGAGTGGCTGTGAACGGTGATTCCGCCAACAAGATAGGAACTTACCCTCTTGCTCTGGCCGCCTTTGAAGCTGGAGTTCCATTTTATATTGTGGCTCCGGTTTCCACATTTGATCGCGGGTCACCGGATGGAGCGCATATTGAGATTGAGGAAAGAGGAAGGGAGGAACTCGCTGTGATGGCCGGCCGGCAGATCCTTCCGGATGGTGTGGAAGTTTACAACCCGGCTTTTGATGTTACTCCCGTCAAGTTAATAACTTCCATTATCTGTGAAAAGGGAGTTATTTCAGCTCCGGATCAAATTGAATGGTGAGGTTGACACCGATAGATGTATGCAATACTATTTCAGCACTGATTTATCAGCCCGTGCGCTCTGGTTGACTGTAATCCAGAGTGCCGGTTTGAATGTATATTGGCCTGTTTTCTCACTGGAGGAGTAGATATGGGAAGAACCATAGGAATCGACCTTGGAACGACGAACTCCTGCATTGCCTTCAGCGATGGCGGGCATCCCACAGTTATTCAGTCGAAGAGCGGCTCACGGGTAATGCCTTCTGTTGTTGCATTTTCCGCTAAAGGAGAGAGGCTTGTGGGTCTTGTCGCTAAAAGACAGGCCATAACAAATCCCAAAAATACGGTGAACAGTATAAAACGGCTTATAGGCCGGCGTTACGCTGAGGTCGCAAGCCACATCAACGATGTTTCATACGAGATTGTGGAAAACAGCAACGGTGACGCCGCTGTAAGGATTATGGATCGGGTTTACACACCCCCGGAGATTTCCGCAATTATTCTGCAGCAGCTTAAGCTGACCGCAGAGGAATTTCTCGGAGAGGAAGTTACTGACGCGGTTATCACTGTTCCCGCTTATTTCAATGAAGTTCAGCGGCAGGCAACAAAAGCTGCCGGTAAAATCGCCGGTTTTACAGTGAGAAGGGTTCTCAATGAGCCTACCGCCGCCGCGCTTGCATTTATTGAACCCGAGGGCAGGAAGAAACTTGCCGTTTATGACTTTGGAGGCGGAACATTTGATATAAGCGTTCTTCAGGTTATTGACGGAGTCTTTGAAGTGAAGGCTACCCTCGGAGACACAAGTCTTGGCGGGGATGATCTTGATACAAAACTGGTTCAGTGGATAATGAGTGAATTCAAATCCGAAACAGGCATAGACCTCACAAGAGACAATATTGCTCCACAGAGGGTCAGGGAGGCTGCGGAACGGGCGAAATGTGAGCTTTCCATGACTCAGGAAACTGACATCAATCTGCCGTTCATCGCTACAGGAGAATCCGGTCCGGTTCATCTGGAGATCACAATCACCAGAAAGCTTTTCGAGGAACTTGCCGGTGATTTGATTAAGAGGACGATTCCACTCTGCAGGGACGCAGTTGAAGACGCGGGGATGAAGATAGAGGAACTTGACCATGTCGTGCTGGTGGGTGGATCCACTCGAATCCCCATGGTTCAGAAACTGGTGGAAGAGTTTTTCGGCAGGAAACCTGCCCAGTCGGTAAATCCCGATGAAGTTGTGGCTCTGGGTGCGGCTATTGAAAGTTCCGTTCTTGCCGGGCACAGGAAAGATCTGGTTCTGATTGATGTGACTCCACTTACCCTTGGCGTGGAAACTCTGGGCGGTGTCTTGGCACCAATTATTCGAAGAAACAGTCCTATTCCGACTAGGAACAGCAGAATCTTTACAACAGCCAGCGATAATCAGTCAGTTGTAGGAGTGCATGTGGCTCAGGGCGAGAGAGAAATTATTGATGGCAACAGGAGTCTCGGAACTTTTGAACTACGCGGGCTTGGTGCCGCCAAGCGCGGAGAACCTCGTATAGAGGTTGTATTTGAAATAGACGCCAGTGGAATTCTCAATGTCTCCGCGAGGGATACAAACACCGGACAGGAGCAGAGCATTAAGGTTAATCCCAGCGGCGGTCTCAGCGGGGCAGACATTGAAAGGCTTCGCAGAGAAGCCTCAGCCAACGCTGAAGCGGACAAGATCAGAATGAAGCTTGTGAGTCTCAGGAACGAAGCTGATGAAGTTATTTACAGAGCTTCAAAGTCTCTCAAGGTTGCCCGTGAGGAACTGGATAAAGAATCCTGGGAAGAGCTTGATAAAGAAGCGAAGAAACTTAAAACTCTGCGGGATACCGACGATTCTCTTGCTCTGGCAAAATCCATTAATGAGGTACGCCAGCTTAACAGTTCCGTCTCCAGGCTTGTTGAGGTTTTTGAATCGGATGAAGAGAACGCCACATCGGAGTTCCTTGAATCAATTACTAAATCGGATGACGAGGCGAAGCTGCCGGAGTAGACGCCATGGAATCGTGAGACAGAGAGTTTTTGTTATTTCAGGCCTCCAATTATTATATTTTGCGCTATGAATCCATATGAAGTATTAGGCGTGGATCGAAGCGCGTCCGCCGAAGATATCAAAAAGGCCTATCGCACAGCTGCGATGAAGAATCATCCGGATCGTAACCCCGGTGATCACCAGGCAGAAGAGCGCTTCAAAAAAGTTGCAAGGGCGTACGAGGTACTCAGCGATCCTTCCAGAAGGGGCGCTTACGACCGTTATGGAACCACAGAGAATCCGCGGGCATCCGGCGGAGCGGGAGGGATGCACGACATCTTCAGCGGTTTCGGGCTGGATGACGCTCTGCGGGCATTCATGGAGAACTTCGGTTTTTCCGCTGGAGGATCCGGTTCAAGAGTTGTTCAGGGCGAGGATGCTACAGTTAGAGTAAACCTTGATCTCGAAGAAGCGGCACTTGGCGGCCGCCGGGAGATCGAGGTTGAAAGAAATGTATCCTGCGGTGAATGTGCGGGAACCGGTGCGGATAAAGCCTCCGGCTCAGAGAGCTGCCGGCACTGTAACGGTCTGGGGAAGATATCCTCAATCAGAAATACACTGCTGGGCAGTTTTCGTACGGTAAATCAGTGCCCTGTATGCAGAGGCAGGGGAAGCATTCCTAAAAAACTGTGTGACAACTGTCGGGGCAGAGGATTTGAAAAAAAGAAATCTACTATTGTTGTGGATCTTCCCGCGGGTCTTTCGAAGGGGCACTACATCAGACTCAGAGGTCAGGGACACCATCCCGGTCAGGGTGGAGTTCCCGGCGATCTCAAACTTCTGGTTAACAACATAGACTACGGCCCGTTTACTCGTGAGGAGGACGATCTGGTTTACCCGCTGACAATTTCTTACCCACAGGCAGTTCTTGGCGGAGAATTTACAGTACCGTTACCGGATGGTGATTCAGTTAATATCAAGGTGAGCAGTGGAACCAGAGCGGGTACCCGGTTCAAGCAGAAGCACCATGGAATGGGCAGACTGAACAGACGGGGCAGAGGTGACCTGCTGGTGGAGATTGATATTCATGTACCGGGTAAAGTGAAACGGAGCGAGAGGGAGCTTCTCAGGAAACTTGAGGAATCACCCTCATTTATAATCAAGAAAAAGCAGTGATGGATCATTTTCTGCAACGACTTGAATTTCATAGAATTCTTGAAATTGTTCAGGATTATGCCGGCAGTCAGGCGGGAAAAAAGCTTGTTTCAGGGCTGCTGCCGGCAACAGACAGAGACGGCGCCCGGATTCTTGAAAATGAGACCCTTCATGCTTCTCAGCTTGTAAGTGTTGGAATTGAACCTCCGGTTTCAAACCTGCAGGGTATTATCGGGGCCGTGGAAGCCATTGGCCGCGGGGCAATCGCACTTGAGCCATTTCATCTGCGAAGTGCCGGTGAGGCACTCAGCGATATGAAGGCATTTTCAGAAAGGGTAACAAATTCTCCTGATTCGGCGGCAGGTATTCTTGATACTCCAATCTCTGAGATTCCTCTGCTTGATGATCTTTCCAGGATGCTTTTACGCATAACAACAGCAGACGGCGAGCTGACTCCAGACGCGTCTCCCGAGCTG
This sequence comes from Candidatus Fermentibacteraceae bacterium, assembly GCA_030592635.1. Lineage (GTDB taxonomy): Bacteria > Fermentibacterota > Fermentibacteria > Fermentibacterales > JCC-6 > Sabulitectum. The sequence goes on from JAUVIS010000009.1 coordinate 26,900, forward strand.
AAACGGATATCCAGGAGAATAAAGTCTCTTCGTTCCTCACTTTCAGCCAGACTGTCAGCCATCTCATCCCGACTGGTTGGGATTGGAGTTCTCAGAGATTCTCCTCCCTCAATAAGGGCGGGAAGATATGTTCTTCCTGTAGCCTCGGGGAAAAGAGGATCCGTGAAGGGCTTGATTCATGACAGGTCTGAAAGCGGCGCCACTCTGTTTATAGAACCGGCGGAACTTGTGGAAGGCGGGAATGAGCTTCAGGAAGCCCTTCTTGACCTTCAGCAGGAGCGCAGACGGATCCTTCGGGAAGCTACTGCGGCTCTCAGAGAGAAGCTTGACGACATAGAGAATGGAATTTCAATTCTGAGCGGTCTTGATTTTGTCTTCGCGAGAGCACGATATCACATCAGGGAAGACACGGCATTCCCGGAAGAAGGTCAGCTGGATCTGAGGGAACTGGCACACCCTCTTCTTCCTTCGGACACAGTGGTAAAGAGCAGAGTACAACTTACCGGAGACTGGCGTGTCCTTGTGATCAGCGGACCAAATGCAGGCGGCAAGAGTGTGCTTCTGAAGGCTTTATCACTCGCCTCAATTTGCGGTAGAAGCGGCCTTGGCGTTCACGCCAGCGCTGCGTCATCCATACCGTTTTTCAGCAGAGTCATGGTTTCCATGGGAGATAACCAGTCAATCGCCATGCACTTGAGTACATACTCCGCCAGACTTTCAGAGCAGAGAGATATACTGCTTAACGGAGATTCCGAGACGCTTGCGATTATTGATGAACCGGCAGCGGGAACCGATCCGGTTACCGGCGCGGCTCTGGCCGCGGTCTTTCTGGAAGAGCTGGCAGACTCAGGAGTTAGAACCGTCGTCAGTACTCACATGGGGCAGTTGAAGCTTCTGGCAGGGGAAAAACCGGGGTTTCACAACGCCTCCATGTCGTTCAATCCGGAGACTCTAACCCCAGGCTTTAAATTCATCGCGGATATTCCAGGGGCATCCTGTACTCTTGAAGCAGCGGCCATAGCCGGTTTTCCCGCTGATATGCTGGAAAAAGCCTCTGATCTTGCAGGAGACTCTTTCAGTCTCGACAGCCTGGTTGTCAGCCTGAGGGATCTGGAGGAAACCCGCCAGAAGGAGCTCTATCGTCTCACTGAAGACCGGAAACATGCCAGTAAGAGCAGAAAATACCTTGAAAAGCAGCTGAAAGAGACCAGAGTAAACCTGGAAAAGAAGATGGAAGCGGTTGATAAAGAAAAGACCAGGGCGATAAAAAGTATTCAATCAAAAGCGGATTCTCTCATGGTTTCAATAGCCAATTCCCCCACAGCAGGTGAGAGGCGGGACGCAAGGAAGAAACTCAGCGAAATGGCCGCGCGGGAAACACCGGCAGATAAATCCGTAAAGCAAAAACCATCTTCCAGCGAAACAGCCTCCTCCATCCAGCAGGGCGATTATGTTCAGATTGAGGGATGGTCTGTTTCCGGTATTGTAGAGAAGGCGGGTCGTTCCAGTGCCATGATAAGAATTGGCTCAATTCTTGTTAAGAAGAAATTAACCCGGTTAACAAAACTCGCTCCGCCGGAAAAAAAACAGGATGCTTCATCGGAGTACCAGGCTATTGAAGAGAACCCCGAGGCCAACCTTCTGGGGATGACGGTTGACGAAGCCATTGCTGAGCTTGATATAAAGCTTGATAACTGTATCGCCATCGGCCTGAAAAGAATCAGAGTTGTGCATGGAAAAGGGCGGCTGATGCAGGGGGTTACTGAATGGCTCAGGCGGGATAAAAGGCTGAAAAGCGTATCCATTGCTTCGCCGGAGGAGGGTGGCACCGGAGCGTCCATCGTAATACTCAGGGGGTAATTCACAGTGGCATTTAATCCAATTGATGTAGAGATGGTGAAGGACTCCGCGGATATACTCTCAACAATTCAAAAGTATGTGGAGCTGAAGCGGTCAGGCAGCTCCTGGAAAGGTCTCTGCCCGTTTCACAGAGAGAAAACCCCCAGCTTTTTCGTTTTTCCCGCAAGAGGCACATGGAAGTGCTTCGGGTGCGACAAGGGCGGCGATATAATCAGCTTCCTTATGGAGCACAGAAATCTCACTTTTCTTGAAGTTATTGAGGAACTGGCGGAAGAGAACGGCATTACCATTGAACGATCCGGAACCGGAACGGTATCCGCGGGAATTTCCAGAGGGTTGTATGAAGTAGTCGCTGAAGCTCAGGAATTCTACAGGAACTGCTTCCGCGAACCTGCGGGAAAAAAGGCAAGGGAATACCTGAGACAGAGAGAGATTGACGATAACGCTCTTGATATAGGTATCGGATACGCACCGGGCGGGAATTCTCTAATTGCACACCTCCGCAGCCGAAACTATTCAGTCTCGGTAATGAGTGAAGCCGGGCTTGTTATCTCTGACAGAGGTGACCCCTACGACCGATTCAGAAATCGGCTGACATTTCCAATCCGCGACAGAAGGGGGAGAGTCGTATCCTTTGGAGCCCGGGGCTTCGGTGATGCGGAACCCAAGTATCTTAACGGGCCCGAGACATCCATTTACCGAAAGGGATCATTTCTTTACGGTTACAGTTCCGCTCAGAAGGGTGCCAGGGAATCGGATATGGCAATCCTCGTAGAGGGTTACTTTGATCACGCCAGGTTGCTTTCCATTGGTTTTACCGGAACCGTCGCGACCTGCGGTACGGCTCTTACCGAAAAACAGGCCAGAAATCTGAAGGGCATGTCTGACAACATATACATCTGTTACGATGGCGATTCCGCAGGCAGTAAAGCAGCAGTTAAAGCCGCTGAGACCCTTCTTGCGCAGGGTGCATATCCCCTTATTGTGGAATTGCCCGGAGGCATGGATCCGGACGATTTCATCAGAGAGAAGGGAAAGGAAGCTTTCGAACAGCATATAACCTCAGCCCTTGATCCCGTATCATTCTGCATTTCACTTCTGGGAGGGAAAATACCTGACGGACCCGGAAGAATAAAAGCGACCAGTCGACTCCTTGAAGTGGTCGCGTCATCTTCCAATCCGCTGGTAGAGGAAGATCTTCAAAGGAAAGTCGAGAGGTTCACCGGGTTTTCCAGAACTGCTCTTGCAAAGTCAAGGGGGGCAATCAGAGATTCAAAAATGCCGTCAGCGCACAGGGGCAGAAGATCGAAGGGAAAGATGGGAAGCGGTGACAGAGGTATTCTCAGGGCAGTAACAGCGGGTGGTCTTCTTGACAGGGAACTGATCGAATTTCTAAGAGATGAAGATATGACATCAGAACAGGCTGTGGCAATTCTCACTGTTTTCAGAAAACAGATAGACCAGGGCTACTCAACTCTTGCTTTCGGAGAAATTCCCGAAGAAATTGTCGTTGATTGCGCGGATATTGTGGGTGTTCTTGAATCTGTCACATCCCGGGAGATAAGTTTGCTGAAAATGAATATTGAAAGAAAGCGGAGAGAAATACCAAGGCGCAGAGAGCTGCGCAGAGGGCTTTCCAGCGCTGATCCCGAGGAGAAGGCAATGACTCTTGAAGAGCTTGCCGACGGTGGTGCAGTACATGAACGGTAGAAGACCGGTAGCCCTCGATACCGGAAGAAGTTTTCATTCTGTGGTTGATTCCACTGAAGTTTCCAACAGAGAGAGAAGAATTCAGCTTGCGGAAACTATTAATGGAACAAGACTGAAGCTTCTGAACCTGCTGAATCTGTCCGTGGATCCGGTGGAGAAACGCGACTGGACCCTGATGCAGAAGATAATCCATGAGGAGCTTCCCAAAGTTGCGAGTCCTGACGCAAGGGTCGAAGCAGGCAGGTGTATTGACCTGCTTCTGGATGCCGAGGCGGAACTGGTAGAGGGTAACCTCCGTCTCGTACTTATGGTTGTAAGGCGGTATGCCAGGGGTATTACGGGCGCTCTGGAGGAGATGGATTTTGTGCAGGAGGGGTGCGAGGGGCTTCTTGACGCAGTGAGAAGATTTGACTTCTCCGGCAACGGCGGGTTTCTTACCTACGCACTGATTCGTATCAGAAAGAAAGTGCTTCTTGCGATGGAACGGCAGCACAGGCTTGTGAGAATACCGGCGCATGTGATAAGAAAAGGCAGATACCTGAAAGAAATAATTGATGACTTCGCCTCAGAGAGAGGCAGATACCCGACACCTCATGAAATTGAAATAGAGACCGGTGGAGATATGGACTGGTCTATTCTTTTAAGTCTTTCGGAAACTGTTGACTCTATCCACGATCCCGTGGGGAAAACCGGACTTTCTCTGGAAGAACAGATTGCGTCGGGTACTGAGGAGCCCGGGGAGATTTCGCTTAACGAACTGGTGGGAGATGCTCTGGAAAAACTTGATGAAAGAGCTAAATTTATTCTCGTCATGCGCTACGGCTTACTCGATGGAGATTCACACAGGCTGGCGGACATTGCAGAGGTTCTGGGACTTTCTGTGGAAAGGACTCGACAGATTGAAAAGGCATCTATCAAGATACTACGCGATGATTTCAGTGATTTTGATATTTCTAAATGGCTGCGGTAAGGAAAACACTTCCACACAAGCAGTTCAGAATGAACATTTAGAGACTGATACTGCTGTCATTGTGTTTGGCCCTTCGCTTACAGAGTTGTTTTATCTATCCGGCGCCTGGAACAGGCTGGCAGGAGTGGACAGGTTTTCGATCTGGCCCTCTCAGGCCTCGGAGCTGGCGGTAATTGGAGATTTTCTTACCCCGTCGATGGAGATGATAACAGCACTGGGCGCTACTTCAATTCATGTCGTCGGCAGTAATCAGTCACTGGTTGATCTGGCAGAAAGACTGGGTATTCCATATTACCAGTATTCCTTTGACAGGCTTGATGATGTTTATGAATCGTGCGACAGAATTGAGAATCTGTATCCTGAAGCGGATTTCAGCGGCTTCAGAGATGAAATCGAGTTAACGATGGATTCCCTGTCTGTTCTTCTTTTACCTGAATCTCCGGAGGTGATGATCGTTATCTATCTGGAGGGCGATGGCGCCATTACCCTTGCGGGAATGGAAACCTTCTACTTTGATATTCTTACCGGCATGGGGTGTACGCTCGCAGCCCCGGAGACAGGCAGCTATCCAGCAGTATCCGTAGAAGGAATTCTCGCAATTAATCCGGATCATGTGATAATCCTTGATCCTTACGACTCAGGTGAGACTGCAATTGAAGCATGGAAAAGCAATGGGCTTGATGACGGAAATGTAACAGTTCTGTCAGGCGATTATGTTCTTATTCCCGGAGCGCGGCTCCCGGAACTTATTATTGGAATAGCCCGGTGTCTGAACTGATTCTCAAGGATTACAGCGCCGGCTACTCCCCGGGCGGGGCGGCTGTTTCCGGTGTATCCATGAAGATTGCCGGTGGAAGCGTTACAGCAGTTATCGGGCCCAATGGAAGCGGAAAGAGTACACTCCTCAAGGGCATTATGTCTTTCCCGGGAGTTTACGGCAGCGGATCGGTTACCCTTGATTCGATGGACATTCACAGAATGAACAGAAACGAAAGAGCCGGGAAAATCGCCTACCTTCCTCAGTTTCCACCGATTCCTGCGGGTCTGACTGCTGTTGAAACTGTTCTGCTGGGCCGCTTTCCTCACAGAAGCGCCTGGTCAGGCGACTCGCCCGAGGATGTAAAAATCGCTCTTGATGCACTTGAAATGGTTGGAGCAACACATCTTGCAAATAAGTTTACAGATGAGATATCGGGGGGAGAGAACAGACTGGTCAATCTGGCGGCAGTGCTTTCCCAGAGAACAGAGGTCATACTTCTTGACGAACCGGGAGCATCTCTTGATTACGGCCATGCCGCTCAGTTGTGGAAACTCCTCTCCGATCTCGCCGCAGGGGGAATGATTATTCTGGCGACAACCCACAGGATCGAAATGTCCGGCAATGCTTTTGACAGGGTTTTGCTTCTTTCTGAGGGTAAGTCGGTGGCTTTCGGTGAACCGGAGGATGTATTTCTTTCGGGAGACCTTCTTTCCAGCGTATACAAAACCCCAATGGAGGTAAGGCGGAGTTCGCCTGAAGGAAGCTGGATAGTCTTTCCCGGGGAGGCAGATTGAAACGAACCCTTCTAATTCTTGTTGCTCTGGCAGGCATAGGAATTGCGGTTTCTCTTGCCACAGGACCGCTGGGGCGGAACGCTCCCGGTCAGGTGATCATGTACCTGAGGCTTCCAAGAATTCTCCTCGCAATCACGGCCGGCGCGAGTCTTGCAGTGTCAGGCTGTGTTCTGCAGGCTGTACTGAGGAATCCTCTTGCTACACCATATACTCTGGGAATCAGTGCCGGTGCCGGCGTAACTGCCGGTTTCATCATACTGTCAGGCATTTCTCTGCCGGTATTTCTTGTCTATCTCTCAGGCACTGCCGGGGCACTCGCTGCCTCAACTCTGACCTGGTTCCTTGCCGGTCGCGGCCAGAGAGATCCCTCAGGCCTTATTCTGGCGGGTGTGACGGTTAACCTCCTCGGGGCTTCCGTTCTTCTTCTTATTGAGTACATGAGCCCCGCATCACGCCTGGTGGAGATAATAAGATGGATGATGGGTGATCTCGCTGTCGCCGGTTACCGCAGAGTTCTATTCCTGCTTCCCTTTCTTGTTGCCGGAATGGTTCCCGCGCTGCTTAAAACAGGTACACTTAATCAGTTTCTCACGGGGACTGAGATGGCTGAATCCAGAGGTGTCAATACAGTCCGGGAAAGACTTCTTCTCCTTATTGCGGCAGCAGTCCTCGCGGGAGGCGCTGTTGGAGCAGTGGGACCAATAGGTTTCGTTGGGCTCATAGTGCCTCACACCATGAGGCGGCTGGCGGGTGGAGACTACAGAAAGCTTCTTCCTCTGTCGGCAATCGGCGGAGCTGTTCTTATGCTCTGGGCGGATATCTTCTCCAGAGTGGTGATTTCCCCCGCGGAACTTCCAATCGGTGTTATTCTCTCTCTCCTGGGCGGGCCGTTCTTTCTCTATCTGCTTGTAAAGAAACCCCGCCTTTAAAGACGGGGTTCCGGTGATTGCCCGTTGTTACCTCACAATTACCTTTGAAGTAAAGGTTTCCATATCATCAGACTCAACCATTATCAGGTAGATTCCTGAAGGAACAGTATTCCCTGAGGAACTGCGACTGTTCCAGAGGATTTCACCAGTGGAG
>JAUVIS010000020.1 GCA_030592635.1 Candidatus Fermentibacteraceae bacterium
ATGGCTGTTTACACTGCCTACAGCGGTGGCGGAAAAACCCAGTACTACTTCGAGGGTTACACACTCTTTGGCGATCCCAGTGTTTACATGAAGACCTGGCCAATGACCGGTATAGAAGATAATAATTTCGGAGTGTTCAGCTCACCCATATCTGTAACCGCTCCCAATCCTGTTTACGGCAGTGCTTCTGTGACCCTTACAGGTGTCAGCGGCCCCGCGACACTGGAGATTTTTGACATCTCCGGTCGAGTGATCGACACTCCTTTCCAGGATAATCTCAATGGTTCGGCGATGTTTACATGGGACGCAAGTTCCATGTCTACAGGTGTGTACTTCATGCGTCTTACTCAGGGCAGCAATATTGCTACCTCCAGAGTGAGCGTTATCAGATAACAGGTTCCTGCCGGAGGGGACAGAAGCGGCCATAGCCGCTTCTGTCCCCTTCCTTATTTTCTCATTCCGCAGGCTCCCTTATAATAGAATGCTTGTTTCCCGCATCTATTGTTGCAATCTATTCTGGAGGAAAGATGAAAATCACTTTTGTTATTCTGGCAGTGCTTGCATTGTCGGCCTTCGGGGCCGACTTTTTCGGACGCTGTGCGGTTGTGCATGTGGACGAAGCGTCCCTGCCGACTGTTTACAGTTATTTCGCCGCAGTCCCGGCCCTTTACTTTCAGGAGGGAGGAAACTCTTATGGTTCTCTTCTTGTTACAGATGGCGCTGATTCTCAGTCCGGTTACTATACCCTTGAGGACTGGGCAGCCTATTTGAGTAATGTTGGAGAAAGTGGAAGCATAACCTTTATCGGCGATGTTGAGCCCTCGTTCAAAACCACTGTTCAGAGCATGGTTCCCCACAGCGAAGAGATAATCTACACAGGAACTCCGGAGGAAATCGCCTGCGAGATCGCGCTTACAGAATGGCCTTCAACTCCTGAGGCGGTTCTCTGCGTAATGTCTGAAACAGATATGGACTACCTCAACGGCGCAGCTGGCGCGGCCAGCTGGGCTGCCTGCAATAACTGCCCCCTTCTCTGGACAGACGGTACTGTTCTTGGAACAATCACGACAGAGGCTCTGACCTCCATGGGAGTCACCGAGGTGTTTCTGTTTGATTACCCCGGAACTGTATCTTCCGATGTGACAGATGCCCTCGCCGCAATGTCCATCACAGTTGTCAACTTTGACAGTGCTTCTGATCTTCTTCCCGCAACTGTGGCACTGACAGGGCAGGCCGTCGCCTGTGTATACAAGCAGGAGATGCAGGCACTTCCGGCTGCTCTTGCCGCTGCCCGGTACGCAGGCTACACCGTGAAACTGCCCGACAGTGTGGATCGTCTTTCTTTTGACGCTCTTGAGGACTTGAGGCAGTCAATCCCCAATAGTTTCACCAAACTGGAAAGACCTGTTGCCGGAGTAAGATCATCAGGCTCCGAGGAGCTCGCGGCGGCATTTTACACTTTCCTGCACGATGTTGGCGGAACTGTGGATGATCAGCTTGAGTATGTACTTACATTCTCTGATCAGACGGTCTTTCCCGCGACATTCGAGCGTTCAATCACCGGCGATCCCTCTGACCTGACAAGGGATGGCGCCGTTCCGGGCAGATTCCCGCTGGAATGGGTAGACAACATCGGAACCATTAATCGCGGTGCTCTCTATGATGCTGTTATACACGCAAATCCGCGTCCCGATCATGTTACTATTTCCATGAATGCCTACGAGGTTCAGTACTGGGATAGCTACAGTTTTTCGGATAACTGGTATTCCAACTTTGTTGTGAACGAGATGTTCGGCTGGCCTGAAGAGGGCTGGACAGCGGAAAACGGCTATTTCCCCGGATGGCCTCCCTCTCAGCCCGGGCTTGATCCCATGTGGCCTGAAACAAGCGATGGCGCCGATACCGGCGGCTGTCCCGGGCAGTATGCCACTTTCTACGGAGAAAGCTACGATACCGCTTTTCACAGTGGAGCCTCGCCCGGTACAGGAACTCATCCCGCTCAGCCTGAGGTGGAACTCTGCGGTTTTGTTCAGGATGTAATTGACGGATCCATCTTCCTCTACTTTTCCTGTCACGGCGGTGGAACGGTAATCGCGGTTTGCGATGAAGACAACGGGATAGCCCAGGACAACTACTCAATAGAGTTTGAGGATCCCTACTGGCCCGACAGTGACGGCAGAGTCTATGACGGGTCTGCCGGGGGTGACTACTACGAGACAGATCTTGATGAGGATTTTGACAACATGCATTCGGTTGTGATTGCCTACAATGCCTGCAGCATGGCAAACGGATCTATGAATGAGATCGGATTGAATCACGGGGCAATAGGCTCTATTGGAAGCCTTGCTTCTGTTTCATTCGACGGCTCGGGCTGGTGGTGGAACCTCTGGGTTCATCTTGTAACAGCGGAGGGCTTTACTCTTGGTGAAGCTGCCACTTACAGCAACGCCAGAGTCTCCACAATCTACACACCTCCGGGAACCACCACGGGCGCGGATGCAACGCTGCAGTATGTGCTTTACGGTGATCCGATGGTTAACTTTGTGAGTTCTGACGCCGCGGTACCCGCTCCTCTTCCACGCAACACAGCCTACGGTACACACTACCCTGACGGCATAAGTGAAGGCATTGAGGGAAGCCAGGGCAATACCGCGCTGAGCGTGATGTCAAACAACCCGGTGACATCTTCCGCTTCCGTGGTTGTATGCGGAAACGGCAATGCTGTTTTGAATGTATTTGATCTCAGTGGAAGATTGATTTCAAGCCCCGGCATTGGAGTTCTCAACGGTCAGAAAACAGTGAATATTGACATGTCCGGGCTTGCTCCGGGAATGTATTTCCTTCGTCTGACTCAGGATTCTGAAACATCCACAGCGAGTATAATGCTTGTTGAGTAGCGCATAGAAAACGGGCCCGGCTTCCGCCGGGCCTGTTCACCGGGAGTTTTTAAAGAACTTCTTCAAGTTCCCTTTTTCTTTTTCTAACCTGAAGGCGTACATTGCCGAGGCTGGAATTAGTCGCGGCAACTACCGCGAGAATGGCATCCTCTCCAATTGCGGTCATGACGATTACACCATCGGTGTATTCCATCATTGACTGGGTAAGTGTGCCAACACCAAGCTCTTTTCCAACACTCTCGGCAGATCCGAGACCTGTTGAAACCATTGCTCCAATTGCGTCAACATCGGCTCCCGCTCCGGCTACTGCGTCAATAACGAAACCATCGCGTCCGACGCAAACCGCGGCCTCTATTCCCTGCACCTGTACCAGCGCAGCAAGAATCTCATTGCTGTTCATATAAAAATCCTTTCCTGTTTGAGTCTCCATCAACCTGCTCTATCATAACCTAACCCGTCGAAAAAAGAACCGTGAATAATCTGTTCCTTTTTTTGTCCGACTGAATCGCCTGTCGTCCAGACAGGCATTCCCTCAAAATGCTTATTTCAGAGACAGCATGGCGGACTCAATTTTGCCCTGATCCAGAAAGGCAATGGCGAGCCTGAGTTTTGCTATTTCGGTACTTTCCGGATTGTTTTCCTCCAATTGCTGAATTTTTCTCTCCGCTGCCATCTTCAGCGCGCCGATCTGGCCGTTTACTGTTGTCGCGTTCTCTATCATGCTGATTGACTGTTCTCTGGAAAACGAATCAGAGACAGCTTCCACATGTGTATCCTCTTCTGAAGAATCGATATCGGTTTCAACACCAGCAGTCTCCTGAACTCTTTTTGCCTCGATTGCCTGTTTGAATATCAGTTCATCCTCAGACTCTCCATCATTATCCGTGTCAACAACGATGTGCGGGGATGAGATACTTTTTTCCTGTCCGGCAGCGGCTTGAGCCGGAGAAGAAGCTGCGCCGTTCTTCAGTGAAGGATCGCGAAGATTCATTGAGTTCAGCAGGCTGGCCACCTTGTCGAGAGAAATGCCGTTTCCGGATGGATTGGCCAAAAGATACGCAAGAACAGATCTGCCTGCGGCCTTGAGAGTTCTGACATTCATTGTAATGCTGGTAGCGATGTAATTAACAATATCAGCGTCAGGGCCGAAGCCTGTATCGTGGAACATCTGTTTCAGTATAGCTACTCTGCCGTTAAAGTCTATTACTTTCAGCTCAATGGAAATTCCTGAAGATATTCTGGAGTAGAATCTACTGTCGAAATCCTGCGAACTCTCAGCTTCCGAATTCGAGCAGAGTACGATAGCACTTTCATCTTGAGGCATTCTGTTGAAAACAGAACAGAGAAAGTGCTGAAAGTCAATGTCGCCACTGGCGAAATGAAGATCATCAAGGAGAAGAAGATTATGACTGATTATCCAGCGCAGAAGTTGACTCTCCCTGTTGGTTTTGACGCAGTACCTGTAGCCCATCCTCAGGTCGTTGAGGTTAAGGAAAAGTGAATTCTGCCTTGAAGTGGAAGCAATGGCCGAGAGCAGATGGGTCTTACCCTGGCCGGTTCCCGCATGGAAAAGAATGGGAGAAATACTCTTCCATATTTTTGGAATCAAAGCGACTGTTCGAGCCAGTTCCACAGCGTAGGAATTTTCGTCAGTTACCACATAGTTGTCGAAGAAGCGTTTACCGGGAGGGCTGAAGGCAAGAAGATCAGTGAAGCGGTCGTTGTTGTCCGGATGGTCTCCCGGAAAAGCGGGAATAGCTTCCACTCCTCCCTGGAATTTGGCGAAAAGACATATTTCCCGGGCTGTTGCTTCAGAGATAAGTCCCGAATCGGCGCACATCTGCATGAATTCTGCGAAGTGAAGGCGCCTTTCGCTGTTTTTTGAAAGAAGTTCATCGCTCATTAAGAATCTCCAACTCGCTTGCAAGAAGGGCTCTCACGAATTTGCCCAGTTCAATGGAAAGAACTCCCAGCCTGACGCCGGCGGAGACAACAATAACAGCAGTCAGACTGCTGCTGAGCCCCGAAAGAGCCAGTGTAAATTCAGAGTCCTCTATAAAGGTTTTCCCTACAGCTCTTTCCGGGTAAGCCCTGATAAAGCTTTGAACAGCGGTGAGCAGAGGCGAGACTTTCTCTGTAAAGTCATCGTTGGCCTCCGCCCTGGCAACTATTCTGCCTTTTGAGTTTATCAGGTACGCGGTCAGGATGCTGGAAGAGTTCTGCATTAAAGACAGGGGCAGTACAACAGGTTCAGGCAGACTGGAAGCCTCTGCCGGCTCCTGCGTGACCGGCTCCTCAGCCATCTCCTGAGCGACCAGTTCTCTGGCTGCCTGTTCTTCCTCGTCCTTCAGCTTCTTCTTCTCATCTCTTTCCTTCAAGGCCCACATAAGGGTATTCTGGATATCCTGATGAATCGTTGTTTCGTCGGTACTGCTGCTGGAGTCAAAAGCAAAATCGCCCTCAATCCAGTCAATTACCTCAACCAGTGCTTCTTTACCGGAAATCTCGCCCAGAGTGGCATGAAAAAGCTTACCCTTTTTGTAGTAGAACTCCGCAGTACTTTCAGCCTGTTTGAGAATCAGTCTGCCGCTGAGATGATTTGTGCCGGGCAACTGCAGTAACGCAACAACGCCAAACTCACTTAAACTGCCATTGAAGGCCATGTGCTATCAGGCTCCTTTCGTTGCTTCAGGCAGAACCATCCAGCTGAAAGTTTCTTATAACTTCTTTGCTGATTAGCTGCAGTGTTTTCATGACGCCCTTTCCTGATGTGGCTACTGATTCGGTAACAGGAAAATCATCAGGAAGTTCAAGAATCTCTTCCAGCTTACCCACTGGAATGATGTCGTCATAATCCCGCTTGTTGTATTGAAGAACTATGGGGAATGAATTCAGGTCAACTCCAAAGCTGTCCAGATTGCTTATCATTCTTCTGTACATGTCAATATTGTCATCAAATCGGTCAACGCAGGAGTCGGCGACAAAAACAACGCCGTCCGCTCCTTCGAGAATAATTCGCCTGCTTGCTTCGTAGAAGATCTGCCCCGGTATGGTGTAGAGATGAATTTTAAGGGAAAAGCCCTGGACAGAGCCAAGTGAAACCGGGAAGAAATCAAAGAACAGTGTTCTTTCCTCTTCAGTGTCCAGTATCACCATATCTCCTTTGTACTTGTCAAAAATCTTCCTGTGTATGAAAAGCAGATTAGTAGTTTTTCCGCTCATTCCAGGTCCGAAGTAGACAATTTTGAATACCAGTTGCCTGTTATTCAAGTCAAGGTGAGGCATCCTCATCCTCTCCTATGACGAAAATTCTGTCGATAAGGTTAAGGGCATATTCTTTGAAATCGGGAATTGAGATGTTCTGAATCGCTTTTTCCTGATCCTTTCTGTCCCGATCCACCAGTTGTACCAGGGCGGAACTGCATCTCTTTGCCTCAAGCCTGACTCTGCCGATACGGGAGTATTCCTCAAACACGATTACCATCATTGATTTTTCACCGATGAGAGAAATATGAATGTGCCTTTTCTTGCCCTGCTGCAGCAGAATTGAGAATTGTTCTTCCCCGACGATATTGGCAACCTCCTTTGTTGCGGAGAACATCCCGGCAACAAGAGCGGCAAGAGCAGTGGCATTCAGTCTGGCGCCTCCGCCTGCCTGCCCGAGACAAATTCCGTGTCTGCTGATAAGCAGAGCGGTCAGCGCCTCTGTTTTCCCAACCAGTTCAGCCAGTATTTCGTTGATTGAAGCACCGACATTCCCGGTAACAACTGATTCGTTCATCTGGCCCCCTTAGAGCAATAAACCTGTGACACAATTATTTCAGTAACGGGGCTCCATGTCCAGTGTCTTCCGTTCAGTGAGATTTATTGAGAGAGCGAGCGGATATTGCTGGACAGTATTGCCGGGGAATATCATGTTTTGCTGTCTGCGAACGCTGCAGAGGCTTGCGGTTCTCCCGGAGGACAGGGAGACATTTTTTCCGGAGGCCTGTTCCTTATAATAGGGGAGATGTCTCAGATGGAATAAATCATCCGGGGAATTGTATAAGACCTGCAGGCTGAAGGTTTTCAGGTTTAATTGAAAGGAGAGTCCGAGGTGTTTAAGAAAGCAGTTCCGGTATTGACAGTGTTACTTTTTGGTGTGGCTGGCTGTTCTCTTCTGGGAGGCGGAGGTCTCGGAGCCGGAGATACCGCTGAGGGTGATCTTGACTCTGGAGTGGAACTTGAAGAACTCCTTCCAGATGCGGAAGAAGTGCTTCTCGCTGCGGGTCTCGCGGTGGAAAATGACTGGCCCGCAATTGAATTCCCGTTGAAGGCGGGAGACGGCATATCACTGTTTGTGGAGGCTGACGACATTGATCCCGTGATGGTTGTTGTCGATGCTGAGGGTGTTGTTGTTGTGGCTGGAGACGACTGGGATGAGGAGCTTGACGCTTTTGTTTCAATGGACGAGGTGCCTGATGGCGCAAGGGTAATCATTTTCGATATTTCCGGAGATGACGGAGAATTTCTTCTTGAGGTTGATGAAGCGGACGATTACGAATGGGCTCTTGAGATAGATGAGGAACAGGAAGCCTTCATACTGAGAGACAAGGAAAACGATCAGTGGGAAGACCTTCTCTTTGATGTGGATGATCTTTACCGCGACAGCTGGGAAAACTGCAGGGTCTTCCCGCTCGAAGTAAGAGGAGAAAAATGGCTCAGAATCGCCGTAGAGTCTGATGTTGACTGCGTGATGGCCGTTCTGCTGGTTGACGGGGATGATCTGGAGTACATTGACTACGACGACGATACGGATGGCTCCAATCCTGTTTATTCCGGCGAACTGGAATCTGGAGACTACATTGTAGTTGTCGATACCTATTCCGGTTCAAATGACGCGGAGTTCGACATAGAGATTACAGAACTTGACCCCGACGATATGAATGTCGAGGTGGTTGACGCGGACGAGATGGATGTCTGGTTCAGCGGAGAGTTCCGCGATGGCGCGATGGTCATGAGTTACTGGCCGGAGGTTGATGACTACTCTGGCATCTACGCAGCAGATCAGGCACTGGTGTTTGAGTTTGAGATTGAGGAGGAAGGTGAGTACATCTTTGATGTCTCCTGCATTGATGACACAAAGATGGTAATCATAGACGATCAGGATGTGATGGTGGAATACAATGATGACGGCCCTGAAGGTCTGAATCCTCAACTTGTTCTTCAGCTTTCTCAGGGGCTGTACAGTGCCATAGTAGTGCCCTACTCGGAAAGCTCCACGGAAACAGTGGATTTCCGTTATGGTGAGGAAACCCCAATGGTTAGAGAGAGCGGGACTGTTCCCATGGAGGAGACCTTCCAGATGCGCTCCAATGTGTATAAGACCCTTACTTTCGAGTCCGGTAATACCTATGAAATATTCGCTGAGAGTGACATTGATCTGACACTTACCGTTGTGGACAGAATCGGGGAAGAGTATTTCAGCGATGATGACGGAGGAGATTTCAATCCGTACCTGGAAATCGAATGCACCAGGGCCAACGCTGGAGCATGGGACATTAACATCGAGGCGTATACCGGCGGATCGATCAACGGAGAGGTTTACTTTGTAGCAAGACCCGTTCAGCGGGGGGAAACAGAGGAAACAGTTAGGATAAATCTCTAAACTGTAGTTTTTTGAAGGCAGACCCGAAGATGAACTCCGGGTCTGCTTTTATATATCTGCGATTATTCCATGATGAAGGAAGACAAGTTTTGCTTTGACTTCTTTCCCGGTAAGTGTTTCCAGGGTGTTTTTGTACAAGAGTTGTTTCTCGCGGTATTCTTCTGTTTTCTTCTCCGGGTCGTCCCGGTCTGTTTTGTAGTCAATTACCTCAAGAATTCCATTTCTGCGGATAAGCAGATCGATGTAGTACTGCTTTCCGTTAACAAGAAGAGGATACTCTCTGCCCATTACTTCGGTGTCATCGAGATTGAATATTTCAAAGAACTTCATGGCCAGCGTAATAGCTTCATCCGGGAATTCCAGGGAATTGTGAAGCTGTTCTTTGTTGCTGCTCAGCCAGATATCAGGTTCCGCGAAGTCAATGAACTCAAGTATCTCGTGAACTTCGGTGCCCAGACGCATCTGCATTTCCCTGTTCGCCTGAATAACCGGTAAAGAGTCGGGGTAGAGCAGCTTGAAGTCTTCAGGTGTCTTATAGTGGAGATGCTCCCTGCCATTCGGGAGTATTCTGTCGGGAGACTCGTCAGCGGGTACTGTCTCGTCTTTGTACAGTCCCTCGGCGGCAGTCAGCGCATCGCTCATAATCCCCGCGGGAGAATCTTCCCGTGTCTTTCCCGGAAGGAAAATGTCCAGTTTCTGCCGGGGTCTTGTCACAGCCACATAGAGCAGCCTGCGGTACTCAGCGCGGTTTCTTGTTTTTTCTCTTTCCGAGAGGCCGTGGTAGTGTGCGGTAAGCCCGCCGGCTGTCTTGATTCCTGCGGTCAGATCCCTTGAATTTGTTAAAACCGGAGGGGTGGCGCTGTTGAAGGAGTTTCCCGGGCTGGCAAGTATTACATGCTTCCAGGCAAGTCCTTTCGCGCGGTGAATGGTGGTGAGTGTTACAACACCCGTGTGGCTCTCCGGCGGGGCTGAAGGCTCCTCGGCACTCACAGGAGCCTCTCCCGTAAGGGTTTCAAGCAGAAGAGCATAGTCAGTGGTTCTGTGAGCTGTTTCAAGAATAAATCTCAGATTGCCCAGCCTTCGGGCAACTTGATAGCCGCTATTTTCAACAGCCGGCAGGAGACAGGTATTTCTGAAGAGGGTTTCCATGAATGGCCCGGGGGGAAGGGTACGGCTGACCTGTCTCAGTTTCTCCAGCAGCTCTTCAGCGGCCTTAACTGAGCCGGGAGAACGATCCAGTCTCCACAATGTGATATCTCTGTCGCTTATACCGAAGAAGATGGATCTGAATGTCTTTGCGAGAGCATACCTGTCGGAGGGGCAGAGGACAGCTTTTATAAGGGCGGCGGTATCCTCAACCTCTTTTCTCCTGTGAAAATCACGCCTGGCTTCCACTCTGTACGGGATATTCCTTTTGTCCAGCTCCTGGATCAGCGCGTCAAGGTGTGTTCCAGTTCTGAACAGAATTGCGGTACTTGCCGGTTCTTCTATCAAATCGGCGATTCTCCGCGCCTGAACTTCAGCCATCCCGCCTGCCGGGAGATCCGGAAGCCGGTGAACAGTGACACCTTCTCCCTGCCGGGCATCCGGCCTTGCTTCGATGGGGCTGTAATCGCAGGAAAAGGGCTTCTCATCGGACGGAGCCCCTGTGAACAGCGCGTTGCCGAAAGAGTTGACGAAATCAATAATGGAAGTCCCGCTGCGAAAATTTACCACAATGGTTTCAAAGAGGGCATTGTCTTCCTTAAGTTTTTCCAGTGTGTCTTTGTAGGTTTCAATGTCGGCGGAGCGCCAGCCGAAAATTGATTGCTTGGGATCTCCCACCACTGTGAGCTTTTTCTGAAGACCTGACTGCTCCAGAAGAATGCTGAACAGTCTGACCTGAACAAGACTGGTGTCCTGAAACTCATCAATGAAAATATGACTGAATCGTTCATTCAGTTCCGTTCTGAGTTCCTGTGAACGGGAAACCGCAAGCCACGCCCGGTAGAGAAGATCATCGAAGGACAGTCTTGTGGGATCGCTGTCCCAGATGGAACGCATTCTGTTTACGAAGGGAATAACAAGCCTGTCCATCGCCGGCAGCAGAGGAATCATACCGGCGTAAGCTGACATCAGCCTGACTCCGGTGTCGTTGTATTCCTTAAGAATTGCTTTCACTTCAGCGAGAGATTCTTTACCGCCCCAGTTTCCGGCGGAACCGCCTCTGAGGTTTATCTTTTCAGCAGTTCCTCCTTCCAGAGAAATGATGGTGCTCCGGATTTTATCCAGCAGCTTGTCCGGCTTGTGAATGCACAGAGGAACAAGTGATTCAATCCTTTGTTTCCAGAAGGAGCCGGTTCTTTTCAGTTCGTCCTCTGTGTTTCCCAGAGGTGAGGGATCGGTAAACCACCTGCAGTTTTCTATTTCTCCGGCGATCTCCAGCAGTTTTGAGCTGCCCGGTTTTTTCAAAGACTCCGCCGAGTCACGGAGCACGGCGGGATCGGCTTCAGCAAGAAAAAGATCCCAGTGTGTTTCGAGTTCGGATTTGCTGAAGTGACCGGTTTCCATCGTGAATTCAGGGGCTCCATCGCACAGGTGGAAGTACTCGCGAAGAATTCTGGAAGCGAATCCGTGAATTGTGGTAATCCAGGCCTGATCCATGGCGCGCCTGTCTTCGGGGGAGAGTATTTTTCTTATTCGTACGCGGAGTTC
The DNA here is from genome assembly GCA_030592635.1 of Candidatus Fermentibacteraceae bacterium. Lineage (GTDB taxonomy): Bacteria > Fermentibacterota > Fermentibacteria > Fermentibacterales > JCC-6 > Sabulitectum. The sequence goes on from JAUVIS010000020.1 coordinate 11,239, forward strand.
ACTTGCCGCCGCCTCAGTAAAAGTAACCACCGCGAGTTTTTCCAGGGGAATACCGGATTCCACCAGCGCTTTAACCCTGTCTGTGAGAAGAGTGGTCTTACCGGTTCCCGCGCTTGCCTCCACAACCACACTTCTGTTCTTTTCGTTCCGGATTGTTTCCCGGATGGAGCTGTCAGAGATCATCGGTGATACCTGGTACTCTTTCCGTCATTTTCCGGAAAGCTTCCAAGGGAAATGGACTCGGCAATTTCAAGAACTCTCTCTTCGAACTCTCCGTTGATTTTTTCAAGCTCAGTATTTGTCAGAGATTTGAATGTGATATTTCCATTGCCTTCAATGTGTATGTATGTTGCTTCTGACAGGGGTGTATAGCCGTTCTGAACTGCCAGATTTCTGTAAAAGGGGAGCTGGAAAAGATTTTTCCCGATAAGACTGTTGGCATTAACCGTTTTCGGTTTCCCCGTTTTCAGGTCTGCAAGTATGTATTCGCCATTCGGATTTTTAAATATCAGATCAATTCTGCCACTGGCGGGCAGGCCTGCAATTTCTCCTTCCAGGCTCTTTTCGCTCTCAACAAAACTCCAGCGCATTTCCTCAAGTTTCGCGGTAAGATGCTCTATTCCCTGAACCAGATGCTCTATCCATATCTCTGCCAGGGTTTCCGAGCCAAGATGCGCGACAAGCCCCTTTTCTCCGCAGACACATCTGACAGTGTCAGCCGCTGAACCGCCATTCTCCAGAACCTTCTCAACGCAGCTGTGTACCAGTGAGCCCCGTGTGAGGGGATCCGGTTCCGACCGTACGGGGAAGCCTTCGATGTTTCTGACTTTCCAGACTCTTTCCACAAGGAAAGAGAATGGATCTCCGGCATAGCTTTCCAGAGCGGTCGCGCTGAGTCTGCCGGGGGGGTAGAGCCCTTTCCCGATCATTCCGCAGTGTGTTGCGTCCGGAGAGGGATCTTCCGGATTAAATCTCAGTCGCTCCCTCTGGCACTCGGACGAGGAAAGAAGAAAGGGGGGATTGACCGGTATGGTTAGAATGCTCACGGGAGAATCAGAGAGTTGAACTTCTTTAACGGGAGAGTCTTCCCGAAGAAGAGGGGCGAGAAAAGGAGAGACTGCAACAGGTCTGCCTGATGAGTCGGTGTTCCTGCACACAATGGATATCTCAACTTCCGCCGCTTCGAAGAGTTGTCTCAGCAGGAAAGCTTCTTCTGTCTCACGGGTATCCGGTGAGGGAAGCTGAAGTTGCCTTTTAATCTCCGCAGGCAGTCGCGGATCGTTCACGGTCGGCCTCGGGAAGGTTCCCTCTTCAAGTCCCGTGAGAATAAGGGCCTTTTTCTGTATACCCCTCGCCTTTTCGGGAGATAGAACTGCTACGCCCCCGCTGACGGAATTCCGCAACTTGACAGGCGCATCCAGCGCCGCTGTAATCATTTCCCGAAAAATGGCGAAAGGTACATTCTGCCCCAGAGTGAAGGCCCTGCGAGTAAGGATGGATTCTGTAAACACAGAGGGGATGGAATCATCGGTAAGCTCGGAAAGAAGTCGCAGAGTTTTTCCAAGAAATTCAACGGGAGAGGCCTCGGAAGGAAGGTCTTCGAAGTAATCGGCCAGGATGTCGGCAAAGGGGAAATTCATTTTCCGCAGTGCGTGAAGATCGAACCTGGCTCCGAATTTTGCTGCCCGGAGAGCATAGGATGCCGCGTCCGGGGTGCGGTCAACTGTTATCGTCCCGGTCAGAAGCAGCTTTTCTATATCTCTGTGATGAAAGTGATTTTCTTCCAGCCGAAGCAGTTTTTTCAGGAGTATGCCCGCCGGCAGCGCTGAAGCGTCCACGGTCAGAGAAGCCGCTGACGGAATGCCTGTGATATGCAGTTGCTCCGCAAGCAGTTTCGCGTCATTACCTGTGGCGATTACCGCGATCTCATGATCCTTGTAAACTTTTCTGAGAGCGATTACCTTATCCACCACTGTTTTTGTAAATCCGGCCCCGGAACCGCAGCGCAGCAGTTCCACCCCGGGGGTTTTACCAATAGCTTTTCCTGTGAGCAGATTCTCCGCGAACTGGGCCAGAGGAGAAAGAGATACATCTCCGTCCACTCGATGGATTTCACCCGCATCAAGACCTGAGAGAAAATCCATGGTTCTCCTGGATGTGTCGCGCCAGTGATGAGACGGATGCACCGGAGAAAACCAGATAATGTCGGCGGTTTCAGAGAGCAGTTTGACATACTTCCTCTGGGCGGGGTTCAGGTCGTAGAAGCCATAAAACATGCAGGTATTGAAGCGGTGTGTTTTTACAGGACCCGCTGCGGAGATTCTGTCAGGGGAAAAGGGGTGAAGTTCGCTCCTTCGGGATGAGTACAGATTGAATTTGTCGGAAGTTCTGAGGACTTCGCGGTGAAGACCTTTTGTAGAGTGAGCAATAACACTGAAGATGTCCGCTGATACGCCCATTTCAATCAGTCTTTCAAAGAAATCCGCGGCAGCAGAGGCGCTTTCCGGCCGGTAACCTGCCAGGCAGGCAAGAGCAATGCGCTGTGATTCGGAGACTGATACGCCTGTTACAGAGGAGGCGAGGGTCTTTGACAGTGCCGGAAAACCCGGAAGAAACCTTGCGCCCGCGACTGAGCCGGAGACCATGCTCATAAGTTGTTCAGCCAGAGGCTGCCCTGCCGTGATAACTGCCAGTGTTTTCCGGTTCTTTGATTTACTGAATTCTCTTAACCAGACCTTTTCAAGGGCTCGCCAGTGCCCCTGAAAAATTGACCTGATCGCCACTTACTTTTTATCCGTCTCTTCCAGCATTCTCCAGAGCCGCTTGCGATCTCTTGGCATTCTGTAAGTGGAACTTCCCACAATCAGCCTGATTTTGTCCAGCGGTATTCTTTCAAAAAGTTCGCTGTCGGGTCTGTCTCCGTAGGTTGTTTCAGTACATGTTTTCTCGGAGCCGACCACCACAACTGGTGTGATTCCCGCTTCCAGTGCTCTTTCAACAATAGAGGCGGAACCAATTTTATTGACAAAGAATGTCTGGGTTATGCAGTCAGCCCCCATAACAGGAACCGCTCCATCTTTTATGGCGGCAGGAATTCTGGAGTCGGCAATCAGTTTAACCTGAAACCCGTTGGCCTTGAGTAGTTTTGCAGCCTCTCGACCTTCTTTTCCCGGCTTGGAATGTGTCTGGTAAATCGTTTCAATGCGGTTTTTCCGATGCTCAAGAGCGCGACGAACGCTGCCGCTGTTGGAGTGACAGAGAATGATGTTCTTTGAATTGGCCAGAGCCTTGTAAAGCTGAATGCCGGCTGTGGTAGAATCGGCTCTTACCTGCTTCTGAAGCTCTTTGGCCACTTCCTTCTGACGAAAGAGAGGCGCTGCCTGAAGGCGGTCGGCCAGGTAGTTCAACGAAATCATATCTCCGGCTTTTTCGCGGATGAGATCCGGCAGGTCTTCGCCTTTGAGATATCCCAGGACTATATGGTTCAGCACTTTTATGTATATTCCGGATGCGCCGGATGTTGGGTCGTCAGTTAGTTCATCAAGTAAATCACTCATAAGAAAAGAGACCCCTTTCTCCAATTATGGCTCCTAATACGACAAGAAATGCCGGTCGTCAACTGCTGGTTACCAGGAACAGGTTGAGGGCTGAAAAAGACCCCGCAAAAAGAGCGTCTCTGAGGCGACGAGAAGCTGACCTGCTTGTCGCGCTTGACCGGAAGGAATTGGCTGTGGCTGTGGCGACTTCACTGGTCGAGATGAATCCGGAAGGAAGCAGCGAGCGGGCATTTCTTGCTGATATACTGGCCAGATCCTTTTCCTGGCGCGCGGCGGAAGAAGAATTCGCGGAAGCTCATCGTTTGTGTCTGAGTTCGGGAAAACAGGAGAAGGCATTTTCTCTCGCGGCGGGCCCGCTGTTTCTTCTGGCGGAGGCCAGAGAAGATTACAGAAGATGTCTGGAGATTGCTCCCATGGATGTTCTCCGCGACAGAGCCCTCAGGCTTTCCGGAAAGAAACCGGCGCAGAAGTCACTTCCCTCTGTATCGCCCTGGCGGGAAATCGCTATTCTGGAGAGGGTGCTCAGTGGCGGGAATCCTCATGTTCTGCCGGGGCTGCTGGCCGATTGGACCTGTGGTGAAGCGGAGTGGCGATGGCGGATACTTTTTGAAGGCGCTGTTTCCGCCATTGAAGCCGGGATGAGCGCAAAGCCATGGAAAAAGTACATGAAGCAGACCGGAGCAAAAGTACTTGACCCCCGCTACTTCATAGAAAGAAGAGACCTGAAGCGGCTGCTCGGCGGGGGTTTTGTCAACGGTTAGATATCGTGTTATCTTACGAACAGTTTTCCCCGTGCTGAAAGGATGAATGGCTTGAAGAAAGCTCTGATAACCGGCATAACCGGTCAGGACGGTTCGTATCTTACGGAACTGCTTCTGGGAAAAGGGTACACAGTTCATGGAATAGTGCGCAGGTCAAGCAGTTTCAATCGCAATCGGATTGAGCACCTGATTCAGAACAGGGACATATACGGAGAAACACTGTTTCTTCACTACGGCGACATGACGGATTCCAGCGCCTTGAACAGAATAATTGAAAAAACAGAACCTGATGAAGTGTACAACCTTGCCGCCCAGAGTCATGTGGGCATCTCCTTCAAGGTGCCGGAGTACACTTGTGATGTGGACGCCATCGGTGTAGTCAGACTTCTGGATGCCCTTCGGGAAACCGGAATGGCAGGAAGTTCCAGATTTTACCAGGCTTCCACCAGTGAGCTTTTTGGTTCCAGCCCTCCGCCGCAGAGCGAGAGTACGCCTTTCAAACCCAGAAGCCCCTACGCCGCCGCGAAGCTCTGCGCCCACTGGATGGTTGTCAACTACAGGGAGGGGTACAATATGCACGCCTCCAGCGGAATTCTTTTCAATCACGAATCACCCAGGCGGGGAGAGAATTTTGTTTCGAGAAAAATTGCGATAGAAGCCGCCAGAATTAAAAAGGGTTTCAGCACTGAGCTCAGCCTCGGAAACCTTGACGCGAAGCGCGACTGGGGGCATGCACGGGATTATGTAAAGGCAATGCACCTTATGCTTCAGCAGCCCGTGCCCGATGATTATGTGATTGCCACAGGTGAGATGCATTCAGTCAGAGATTTTCTGGAGGAGGCATTCAGCCATCTTCAGCTTGACTGGCACGATTATGTAGTAACTGATCCCCGTTACATGAGGCCTACCGAAGTTGACGCTCTCTGCGGAGACGCCACAAAGGCCGGAAATGTTCTGGGGTGGAAACCTGAAACAGACTTCGCTTCCCTTGTAAGGGAAATGGTTGATGCCGAGATGGCTCGGTTGAACTGATACCGGAGGAAAAAAGAAATGTCAGTAGTTAGACCATTCAGGGGCTTGAGGCCCAGCAGAGATTTCGCCGAGAAGATCGCTTCTCCTCCTTACGATGTACTTGATTCAAATGAGGCCAGAAATCTGGTGAAGAATAACCCTTTGAGCTTTCTCCGGGTTGTAAAGCCTGAAGTTGATCTGCCCCCGGAAATTGATCTTTACAGCGCGGAAGTTTATCAGCAGGGGGCTCGGAACCTTCGCCGTCTGATGGAGGACGGCTTGATGGTGCAGGACAGTAAGTCCTGTTTTTACTTCTACCGCCAGATCATGGGCAATCACTCCCAGACGGGCCTTGTAGCCTCTGTTTCAGCGGAGGATTACGATAACGATGTTATAAAAAAGCACGAGTTTACAAGGAAAGAAAAAGAAGAAGATCGCATCCGTCACATCGAAACTCAGAATGCGCAGTGCGGACCGGTGTTTCTGACATACCCGGATACAGATATTCTTGACGCTGTTCAGCAGTCCGTCTGCGCGGGAGAGCCCGAGTATGACTTTACCGCCGATGATGGTATTCAACACACTTTCTGGGTCGTCTCTGACGAAAAGACCAGCAGCAGAATCAGTGAGCTTTTCAGAAGCGAGATACCCTTCCTCTATGTTGCCGACGGTCATCACAGAAGTGCTTCCGGAGCCATTATCGCCAGAAAGAGAAGAGACGCGAATTCCGGCCACACCGGTCGTGAGGAATACAATTTTTTCCTGGCTGTAATCTTCCCGAAGAGCCAGATGAAAATACTCGCTTACAACCGTGCCGTTCAGGATCTGAAAGGCAGAACTCCGCAGCAGTTCATTGAAGAAGTATCAAAGAAGTTCTCTGTTGAAAAGACGGGAACAAAGGAGCCTTCAGGGAACCAGGAATTCAGTATGTATGTCGGCAGCGACTGGTACACGATCAAGCCCCTTGCCGGCACATTCCCGGGAGATGATCCTGTAAAGAGCCTTGATGCCAGTATTCTTCAGGAGAATCTTCTTCAGCCGCTTCTCGGAGTTGAGAACCCCAGAACAGCAGCCCACATCAAATTTGTCGGAGGCATAAGGGGAACCGCCGAACTTGAAAAACTTGTAGACTCCGGCAGGTACTCAGTGGCCTTCTCCATGTTCCCCACATCTGTGGATCAGCTTATTGCAGTCGCAGACAGTGGAAATGTCATGCCGCCCAAGTCGACCTGGTTTGAGCCTAAACTCAGAAGCGGACTGGTTGTGCATGCTCTCTAGAACTTTTTTCTTCAGCGCAGTTCTTGCAATTATTGTAACAGGAGTCGGATGCGGAAATCATCCTGCGTCCGATTCTGTCAAAGCTTTCAAGATTGCGCTGGCTGACTCATCGTGGTCTGACGCGTGGCAGATGCTTACGCCTGAAACACAGGCAGTCTGGGATTCCACTGCGGCAGTCATTCAGCGTTTTGGCTACACGGAGAGTACAGAGTTTCTTTCCACATTGTCTGTTCCGGTTACGGAAGAGGAATTTACTTCTCTGGACGGAGAGATGCTTTTCACCAGAATGGCAGAGGATGCTCCGGAGACGGCAGAGCTTTCCAGCGCTGTGCGCGGTGTTCAGCTTGTTGATTCTACCACCGCTCTCGTGACTGTCGCTACCTCTGAAGGAGAACAGGTTATACCGGTGAAGCTGGTGGGAGACCGCTGGCTGCTTGACCTTACAACGCTTACAGCCCCACCGGAAACGCTGGACGAATGAGGAAAATGATGGGAGTCCCGGCACTTGTTTAAGCAGTTCAAAAGAGACTTGAAAGACTCGGAGTATAACAGAGCCCGGTTTAAGAGCTTCGTTCTCTTCGCTGTCGGAGTGGTAGTCTTTACTCTTATCGCAGGTTTTCTTTTCAGACAGAGCCCGGCCCGGCGTCCCACAGGGCGTTCGGATATTGCCAGTGATTTTCCTGAAGGTGTCTGGTTCAATACCGCCGAGCCTCTCAGCTTGTACGATCAGCTCAGAGGGCATGTTGTTGTTGTTCTTTTCAACGATTTCAATACTCTGGCTGACCTTGAGGATATTACTCATTTCAGTGAACTGAACAGAACTTTTCACGACCAGCCGGTGTTCGGCCTGGTAGTTTTAGCCGGAAGGGAAACTGCTACCGCGGACTCTCTGGTTGGCCAGTGGCAGATAGATTTTCCGGTTCTTGCTGACCCGGACAGTACGGCAATGGGCGTTTTTGGAATACGGGCACTGCCGGGGGTTCTGGTAATTGACGCAACGGCCAGGGTCGCTGCCCGCTACTATGAGGACTGGCAGTGTATTCCCCTTGAAGCGGTCATACAGGATCTTCTTGATCAGGGGGCATCCGCTCGCTCGCTGACAAACGAAAAATACATACCGCATCTATAGAAAATAAATCGAAAAACAGGAGGAAAAGATGATACAGCCACATGGCGGAAAACTTGTCAGCAAAATAATCACGGAAGACCAGCTTCCCGGAAACGCCGCAGTCCTGACTCTTAATGAACGCGAGAAGAACGATCTTGAAATGATAAGCTGCGGCGCGATGAGCCCGCTTGAGGGTTTCATGATCGGAGCCGACTACAATTCCGTGGTGGAGAGAATGCGTCTCAGCAACGGCATTGTCTGGAGTCTCCCTGTTGTTTTTTCTCTGAAGGAAGAGGATCCCCGGGTCTCCGCCGGCGATACAGTTGTTCTCAAGTATGACGGCACAATTCGCGGTATGATGGAAGTTGAGGACATTTTTACTGCTGACCTTATGCATGAGGCAAAAGAAACTCTTCTTACAGACGATGACGGGCATCCCGGAGTTCAGTACCTTAAAACCCTCTCGGGCACATACATCGGCGGAAAAATCCGCGCCATGGATCTTCGAGATGAAGAACCGTTCAGAGAGCACAGACTGATACCTGAAGAGACAAGAGCTCTCTTCAAGGAAAAAGGCTGGAAGAGCACCGTCGCGTTTCAGACAAGAAACCCGATCCACAGAGCCCATGAGTATCTGCAGAAGGTTTCACTTGAAATGATTGACGGTCTGCTGATTCATCCTCTTGTCGGTGCCACAAAAGCCGATGACATTCCGGCTGATGTAAGAATGAAATGCTACGAGACCATTCTTGAGAAGTACTATCCTGCAGATCGCACAGCTCTGAGCGTTTTTCCCGCAGCCATGCGTTATGCCGGTCCCCGCGAGGCCATATTCCACGCCCTTCTCAGGAAGAATTACGGATGTACGCACTTCATCGTCGGAAGAGATCACGCGGGAGTGGGCGACTACTACGGCACATTTGATGCCCAGGTGATATTTGATAACTTTGCAGCGGAAGAGATAGGCATCATTCCTCTGAAGTTCGAGCATGCTTTCTACTGCAATGCCTGCAATGGTATGGCCACAGCAAGAACCTGTCCTCATACCGCCGCAGACAGAGTGTTTCTTTCCGGCAAGAAGGTGAGAGCCATGCTGAGTGAAGGAATTCTTCCTCCTCCCGAGTTCACCCGCCCCGAAATTGCTCAGATTCTTATGGAAGCAGCCGCAAAGTAAGGAAGAGGAGTATTCTTAATGAAGTTTCCTGGGATGGTTTCAATTGTTTTTAGTGCTCTTCTTCTGGGAGCACATTTCCGCTGGCACGGCATGAACCTTCTTTCGATTCCTGCTGTTCTTTTTCCTGCACTGCTTTTCATCAAGCGAGCCTGGGCTGCCCGTACGGTGCAGATCATTCTTTTTCTGGGCGCGCTGGAATGGGTAAGAACCACAATCGAGATAGCTTTCAGGCGGATGGATGCAGGGGAGCCATGGCTCAGAATGGCAATAATTCTTGGTGCAGTCGCGGTTTTCACCGCCGTTTCCGCCCTGCCTTTCTCCCGGAACAAAGAATTGAGAAAACAGTACGGACTGGAGAACCCGATTCCCACCGTTGAACAATGAACGGGATTACCTTACGAAGAATGAGCGACGCAGAATTTGACTCATTCAAGGAATCCACCATGAAAAGCTTTGCGGCCGGAAATGTAACTGCCGGCAACTGGGATGAAACCGGTGCTGAAAGCAGGGCAACAGCAATGCTGGAACAACTGCTTCCTGATGGCGCAACCACTGCCGGTCACCGGTTTTACACAATATCAGGGGAGCCGGGAGATATTGGCACCCTCTGGATATTCACAAACGGGGAAACCGCATTCCTCTTCGACATCATGCTTGACGAGAAATTCAGAGGCATGGGACTGGGTCATCAAACCATGGGCTTTCTGGAGAAAAAGCTGGCAGATGAAGGAATCCGCGAAATTGAACTTCATGTCTTCGGGCACAATACGCCCGCGAGAGCTCTTTACCTGAAAACCGGATACCTGGAAACCGATATAACCATGAAGAAGAAAATAGACCTGAAGCAGTAGTGTCGCCGGGTCAGCCGTTGTAGAGACGGTTGCTGCTGAACCGGGGATCACTGGTAACATTGATTCCCAGGCTTCGCAGGCCGCCGGCATCACCGGATGAGGGCATGTGGGTAAGGTGTGCCTCGCAGTTTTTCAGCTCTGTGAGTTTCTCCATTCCCTTTGCAGCCGGTTTGGAGGTCGCGGCGCTGACACTGAGGGCAATGAGTACCTCTTCCAGATCAAGGCGCAGCGGAAGGGAGTTTGTAGTTTTTTTGAGTTTGCGGATGGACTGGATGATGACGGGGGCAAGAAGATGTACTCTGTCTTCTATACCGGCAAGTTTTTTTATTGCGTTGAGAACCATTGCTGAAGATGTGTGCATCAACTCTGTGCTTTTTCCTGTGACAATAGAGCCATCCCGCAACTCAAGCGCGGAGGCCTTTACCCCGTGCAGACCGGAACTGGCCTCTTCAGACTCAGCCCTTTTTTCTGCGGATTCAACCACGGATCTGTCATGCCGGGTGAGATCCAGACTGCTCATCAGGAGTTCTATTTTCTGCACTGTCTGCTTCTCCGCAAGTCCCATGGCATACTCGCACTTGTAACGGAAGTATCTTCTTACAATTTCCTGTTTTGCCGCGTATCGGACAACCTCGTCGTCAATGATGCCGAAGCCTACCCGGTTCACGCCCATGTCTGTGGGGGAAGCATACGGACACCTGTCTCCTGTAATTCTCTCAAGTATTCTCCTGACCACCGGAAAAGCTTCGACATCACGGTTGTAGTTTATGGCTACTTTCCCGTAGGCATCAAGGTGGAAGGGGTCAACCAGATTCACATCCTGCAGATCGGCGGTGGCTGCTTCATAGGCATCATTAACCGGATGTTTGAGCGGCATGTTCCATACAGGGAATGTCTCGAACTTGGCATACCCCGCTTTTACCCCTCTCTGATGGTCATGATAGAGCTGAGAGAGGCATGTGGCAAGCTTTCCGCTTCCCGGACCGGGACCTGTAATTACCACAAGCGGTTTTGTGGGCTGGATGTAGTCGTTCTTTCCGTATCCCTGCTCACTCACAATGAGGTCTACACTGGTTGGGTACCCCCTGGTATAGTAGTGTCTGAAAACATCAACGCCTCGTCTTTTCAACCCGTTCTCAAAAGAAACAGCGGAAGGCTGATCCTCAAACCTGGTAATAACCACTCCGCGGAGATCAATGCCCCTGGAACGGAATCCGTCGATAAGCATCAGGGCATCCGCGTCGTAAGTGATACCGAAGTCGCCCCTTATTCTTCGCTTCTCAATGTCTCCAGCATAGATACAGAGGATTATTTCCGCACGATCCTTGAGTCTTTCAAGGAGACGGATCTTGACATTCGGGTCATATCCGGGGAGTACTCTGGCGGCGTGATGGTCGTACATGAGTTTTCCGCCGAACTCAAGATAAAGCCTTCCATCGGCGTTCTCGACCCTTCTCAGTATTTCCGCGGACTGCTCTTCAAGATATTTTTCATTGTCAAAACCCGTTTTGCCGATCAAAACAATCCCCTCTTCGAGTACAAACATGTATATCCGCCGGTATCCGATTCGATGTGCCTATTCTACAATAACCGATGGAGCCAGGTAGAGAGGACCTTCGCTGTTGACGAAAGGGTGTTCAGCTATCTCTTTCGCGGCTCCGAAGACCGAAAGACCCGGCATAATGCTGATTGAACCCAGTCCGCTGAGTCTGGGGAAAACAATGATCTCCGGTGTGGGGTCGCTGATTCCTCCCAGAGCTGCCGCGTGGGCGATGGCATCAGTAACTCCGCCGTTGTAGTCTACAAGACCAAGCTCAAGAGCATCGGATCCCGACCAGACACGCCCCTGGCCGATCGCGTCAACCTCTTCAAAAGTCATATCTCTGCCTCTGGCAACAGTGGTGACAAACAGGTTGTAGCCTTCGCGCATTGCGTCGAAACTATGCTCATACTGCTCTTCGGTGTATGGCTCAAATGGATTTCCAGCATTTCCGGAAGGGTGAATCTCCACCTTCTCAACATTGATGCCGACCATTTCAAGAAGCTCACCGAAGACGAATTTTCCGCTGATTATTCCAATTGAGCCGGTAACTGTCATTCTGTCCGCAAAGATCGCGTCCGC
>JAUVIS010000171.1 GCA_030592635.1 Candidatus Fermentibacteraceae bacterium
TATCTCGGGGCCCTTGGTATCCATCATCAGAGCAATTCTGGATGACACTGCCCGAACGGCAGTTACAATCTTAAGAGCCCCTGAAAGAGACTGGTGAGCAGAGTTAAGCCGAACAACATTCATACCATTCTCATAAAGCGAACGAATAAACTCTTCCGAGCAGTTCAAATCTGAAATTGTTGCTACTATCTTGGTCTTTTTCATTTGACTTCTCCCGAATGCGGATTCAGCAAACAGAACATCCCACTGTTCTACTATAACCCACACGAGCGAGTTAAAGAAAACACAATCACACTGATTCCATAATTCAGGCCACCCTGAGCAAAACTCTGAAAACCGATCATAAATACATGCAACACTGTTTGAAACAAACTATGATGATGCTGAACATGCATTCTCAAACGCTTCCATATCGCTGCTTATTTGTGTAAATCCAAAGTATAACTTGATATTTACACATTCATGGAACCACTATTCACGCCCTGTTATCTTTTCGCAGCTTCCTCCGCTCATTCCCCTCGCGCTTCAGCATCATTCACTCCATCCCCGTCTTCCAATTTGTTTCTCTCTCCCCTTACATTATTTCTTCGCGTATCTGTAGTAGCCTTCATGTTCAAGTTATTTTCAAGGGGCCAAATTAAGAAAGATTCTCAGTAACTGGAATCGGGAAATCCTGTGGTGTTAATCACATCAACTCGTCCGGTTTCTTCTCTCTTCAACTCTTCTCGGCACACCGGTTGAAGTGGTACCACTTTCTCCGAAGCCATCATCAGGTTCTCTACTGAGCCCGTTTCACCAAAGGAAACATCCTTGCTTCTTTCGAAGTTGCCACCCGCAAGCTATCGGAAAGAATAGCAACAGAATGATCGGAACTGGTTGTAGTAAGAGATGGCAGAGAAAGAACCATTACCGTTGAGCTCGGGTCAAAGGAGGAAGACCCGGCAACAGTATTCAGTAACCTCGAGAACGAATACGGATGGCAACTCACTGAACTGACAGAAGAACTCGCGTCGCAAATCGGTGTCGAGAACACTGAAGGTGTGGTGGTACTCAATGTTCTTCCCGGCTCCCCCGCCTCGGCAGCCGGTGTTCAACCGGGAGATCTCATTCTGGAGGTAAACAGGAAAACTGTGGAAACTGTCTCTGAGGTAAATGATGAGCTGCAGAGAGCTGTTGGTGATGCTCTTCTGCTTGTCTGGCGCAGAGTCAGAACACTGTTCCTGGTAATTTAGAAGCCCGATAGACACCATTGTCAGACATGCTCCTGGAAATAGAGGAATGAGCTTTAGCTGTGAGGTTAATCCTGCTGTGCGGCTGACTGCATATAACTCTCCGGCAATAAGATTGACATTCAGGAGTTTCGTGTGCTATCATCGGTTTCAGGTGAGAAATTGAAGCACGGGGAAAAAAATGCTGTGCCGGAAGCAGATCGCTGCATCGCCAGGAATTAGCTTCCCTGTTCCTTCTGGAAATGTACAATTCTGAATGCTGGGTTTTCTGAATTCCGAAGGGGTCGAAAATGAAGCAATTAGCTCTTTTTGTTCTGCTTGCGGCAGTGCTTACTGCGTCTGCAGTTGAAATGACTGTCACGATACCTGTTACCGGCAATGAAGACACTCCCTGTCTTCCGGATGGATGGGTACTTCCCTCGGAATATTCCGAAGAACCTGCGGATTTTCTGGAAAACGGAACGATTCAGTATACAGGCAGCTGCATGTGGCAGGGAATGAGTGATGTCTTCGTCTGCGGTGACAGCATCTGGTGTTCATTCCGGGACGGACTCTGGCTTATCGATATATCGGATATTTCCAATCCTGAATTTCTTTCCAGAATTTACACCCCGTTATATACTTTGAAACAAGGACAGATAATGGGTATGAATGATATCCTGATAGAAGGAGATTATGCTTACATAGGCGATCATGAAGGCGTCAGGATAATTGATATAAACAGTATGGAACTTATCTCAACCTACTCGTTGAGAAGGGCACATACTCTGTATCTCAGCGGTACTCATCTTTATGTTGTTGATGGCACCGGCTTCTGGGTACTGGATGTTCAGAACCCCGAGGAACCGGATTCCATTGGCTTCTATGAGAAACTGGGAGCTGTCGGGCTTGACATATCAGGCAACTATGCTTTTGTCTCGTCAACGGGAGGAGCGGGATTTACTGTACTTGATATCTCAACTCCGGAAAACCCCACTTTTGTTGCGGAGCTTACCGAAATCTGCTGTACGAACAAGCTTATTGAAGAAGATGGATATGCTTATCTGGCTTCCGGAACAAACGGATTCAACATAGTAAATGTAATCGATCCTCAAAATCCGTTCCTGGTTTCGAACATTGGTTTTGAGGGATCCGTAATGCGCATAGCAATGATCAATTCGCAATACGTTGTTGTATCTGCATCCTCTCCTTCAGCAATCGCTGTAATTGATGTCTCTGATCCTGACAGTCCTTTTGTAGCAGTCAGTTATGAGAGAAGCGGCAATCTGTTTGTCTATGAAGACAGACTGTTTGAAACAAGTTCCAATTCCATAAATATTCAGGATATACAGAATCCGCTGAACTTCGTACTTGAGGGAAGTGTCGATGTGGAAGCATATCATTCACGGGGAATACAGGTCTCGGGTGATTTTGCTTACATAGTAGATATAGGAGACTACTTTGACGGTGGACTTAATATTGTTGATATAAGTGATCCTTCTAATCCATACCCAAGAGGGAATTATGCTATAGGATTCCCCAGCTTCAGCTTCCTGCTCGCTGTAAAGGATGACTACGCATACATTCCTGAAGCAGTGAACGATATCCTTCATATCGTAGATATCAGTAATCCTGATCTCCCGGTATATGCCGGAGAATACGCGGCACCTGTAGAGGATCTTTTTGCCGGCGATCCGTATACATACCTTGTGGTTGGCAGCACTCTTCAGATAACGGATCTGCGGGTTCCCTCAAGCCCTTCATTATTGAGTTCCATATCGCTCGGTACTGAAGATGGCACGAAAATATGTCTTGCTGATGAATACGCCTTTATAGGAGATTCCGCAGGTGAAGTATGGATCGTAGATGTAAGTGACAGTTTGAATCCGCAAATAGTAACATCATTCAGTGCCGCAGGGGTAGTAACAGGTATTTCTGTAGCAGAGGAACTGCTTTATGTTGTTTCTCCGGAACAACTTCAAATAGTTGATGTCAGTGTAATCAACAATCCCCAGATTGTCGGATCATATTATGACAGTGATCTTTCCTGCTATACGAATATCCATGTTGACGGAGACTATGCTTATATCGCAAACCTGATAGGCGGTTTTCTGGAAATAGATGTCAGCAATCCCGCTGCTCCTTTTCGCGAGGAATTCTTCCAAACTGCGGGCTGGTGCAGGGGTTTGGCTTTTGCAGACGATTATCTCTATGTCTCTACCGATTGTTCTTTTCAGATCCTCAGGAATGAACTTCTGGGAATCCGCGATGACGATGGCAATTCTTCAGGTAATGCAACGGAGTATGAGCTTTCAAATTATCCGAATCCCGCCACGAACAGTGTCACAATTTCCTTCAACCTGGCGGCAACAGTTACCGCAAGAATTGATGTCTACGATGTAACAGGCAGAATTGTGACTACTCTAGCCGCGGAAGAAATGACTTCCGGACAGCACAGCCATATCTGGAACCTCAAAGACACGAACGGCAGTGTTGTTCCTTCCGGCATCTACCATGCAAGGGTTTCAACCGCTGACTGGACCGGTGTGACCAGCCTGGTTGTCATCAGATAGATTTAAGAAAAGCAAGCTGCACGGTCAGGAAGAACCCGCCCAGACCAGCAATCTGCCCTGTCGCAACCGGAAAAGGCTCAGAGAAAGAACCGGTCCTGATCTCCGGCCCCTTGGTATCCATCATCAGAGCGATTCTTTCAGACACAACCCGAACAGAGTTTACAATCTTAAGAGCCCCTGCAAGAGACTGGTGAGCAGAGTTGAGCCGAACAACATTCATGCCAAGCGAACGAATAAACTCTTCCGAGCAGTTCAAATCTGAAATTGTTGCTACTATCCTGGTCTTTTTCATTTGACTTCTCCCAAATGCGGATTCAGCAAACAGAAAATCCCGCTGTTCTACTATAGCCCGCATGAGCGAGTTAAAGAAAACACAATCACACTGATTCCATAATTCAGGCCACCCTGAACAAAACTCTGAAAACCGATCATAAATACATGCAACACTGTTTGAAACAAACTATGATGATGCTGAACATGCA
>JAUVIS010000138.1 GCA_030592635.1 Candidatus Fermentibacteraceae bacterium
AAGAGAATTTTACCACTGCCAGATCTCCATTGCCTCCACCGAAAGCATCCCGGGAGAATGTTGCTATTATCGAGTTGTCATCGAGGAATTCCACAGCAGATGCGGTTGTTCTGCGGTCACCATAGACACTCAGATCCAGGATGTTTCCATTGGAATCTAAAAGAGTTACTGCGTTTGCTCCGGAAGTACTGTCTTTACCGAAGTGAATGATGGTTCCATCCTGTGATGTTGCCATGCAGCGGGATTCAACGTTTTTATGCAGAAGAAAGTACTCTGCTTCGCCGTCAGATGCGCTGAAGCTTATGAAATGTGCGGACTGTCTTCCGGGGGCCAGCGTTCGCACAGTGAATGAGGCAACCGCATTGCTGTCCGGAAGCCAGCAGAGTGATGTAACAAGGGGTTGTATGGCCCCCGGCAGATCAATCCATTTTTCTGATTCCCACAGCACACTGCCGGATGAGTCGAATCTGATGGCTCTGAAGGTGAATCCGGTATGCTGCATATCGGCATAGGTTACAAATGCGGCAATACAGCCGTTATCTGCGGTGGGCAGCAGCAGGGGTTTGCATTCCCCCGAAAGGGAATCCGACCAGTTGTGGAGTAAACGGCCGGTACTGTCGAACTGCGCTACCCAGAACTCACTCCAGAACCCCCAGTCCCAGATGCCTGCTACTGTTATTCTTCCAGCGGGGCCGGGAATGATATCGGTGGCATAATTCCAGGAATCTGTTCCTCCTGCAACCAGATTGATAAGGTTGTCATGGCTGATTACCGGCCTTTCCTGAAAGCGGGAAAAATACGCTGCAGTCAGGAGAAGAATTACTGTCGGGATGACAATCCATGCGGGCTTGCGCTTCCGGGCAGGAGACGATGGTTTACCTGGCGATGAATCTCCGGAGATTCTGTTCAGCACAGAAATTATCTCGGGTGTCTTTGCTTTTTGTGCAGTGCAGTCAAGCCACTGGTGCGAGTTTGTAAAGTACTTGAGTCCTTTTGATATGCCAGCATCTTCGAACATCAGGGGTACGATAGGCACTTTCAGGTTGGTGGCGATGTCCAGTTCGTTTCTTATCTGCCATGATTCATTCGCATTGCCTGAGAATACCAGAAAAAGAGCCGCTGAATCAGCTATTGCAGTATAAATGCACTCAGCCCAGTCGGAACCGGCCGGAATATCCCTTGATGATATCCAGCACTTGTATCCGCTGCTTTCAAGTTGCTCTATAAGTTTTCCAGCCAGTTTGGCATCGTTGCTTGAGTGACAGATAAATACCTGTTTGTTCATTCTGCTGACCCTGCTATTTCAGTTTAAAAGTTGACCCCGTAAAGATGGTAGTATACAAAAGAACAAATCAATGTGCGTTTATTGCAGCAGAGGTCTCAGCCTCTTGGTAATGGTGCCCTCAGATGGGTTGGAGCGCGGCCTCTTTGAGAATAAATTCAGCTCATCCGGACTGAGTGATCCGCGAATTTGTTGAAGAGAAATCTGTTCTTGCGCAGAAGCGTTGAGTTAATTATTTAAGGTAGAATGTTTCCGCTGTGTTGAAGTGCTTCATTTTTCTTGAATTTTTTAAAGGAATTTCTATTCATGAATGAACATCGGGTTGTTATTACGGGTCTTGGTGCTGTAACGCCGCTGGGTATCGGCGTTGAAGACTCCTTTAACGGATTTCTGGAGGGGCGGAGCGGGATTGCGCGGGTTACTCATTTTGATGTGACAGACTATCGCTCCAGACTCGCCGCCGAGGTAAAAGATTTTCAAGCTGACCGGTGGGTTGATAAAAAGTCAGCGAGGCGAATGGATCGGTTCACACAGTTTGCAATTGCCGCGTCTGCAATGGCCATGGAAGATTCCGGACTGGTATCTTATGACAGGAACAGGGCGGGAGTTGTGATTGGCTCCGGCATTGGAGGCGCACAGGCTCTTGATGAAGGGTATTCCACTCTTGGCAAGAAAGGTCCGCGGGGCTTGAGCCCGTTTCTTGTGTCCAGGATGCTCGTGAATATGGCCGCTGCTCTGGTTTCCATCAGGCACGGCTTTAAAGGCCCTCTTTCCGCCCCGTCAGTGGCGTGCTCTACCGGATCAAACGCAATAGGTGACGCTTTTAGAATCATACAGAGGGGAGATGCTGATGTGATGCTCGCGGGTAGTTCAGAAGCATGTATTTCCCCGCTTCCCTACGGAGCTTTTTGTTCTACTCGCTCAATGACCCCAAGTGAATGCGCTGAGAATGCAAGCAGACCATTTGATAAAAACCGTGATGGCTTTGTCATGGGCGAGGGTGCCGGCGTTGTTGTTCTTGAAAAACTGGAGCATGCCGTGGAGCGTGGAGCCAGAATTTACGGTGAGATGGCGGGATACGGCAATACCGCTGACGCTTATCATCTTACAGCCCCCGAGCCCGAAGGCGACGGTATGATCCGTGTCATGCTCGTTGCGTTGAAGGATGCTGATCTGGGGTGCGAGGACATTGGTTACATAAATGCGCACGGCACATCCACTGTGCTGAACGACAAGTGCGAGAGCGCGGCTGTCAGAAAAGTGTTCGGAGAGTATGCTGACTCACTGAAGATCAGCTCAATCAAATCAATGACAGGTCATCTTATGGCGGCAGCAGGTGCTGTGGAATTTGTATCTACCGTTATGAGTGTGTTTACCGGAAAAATTCCGCCGACCATTAATTACCGGGAGCCTGATCCCGATTGCACTCTTGATTATGTAACCAGCGGTGCTGAATCGCTGGATATTGGCGCAGCCATGAGCAATTCATTCGGTTTCGGCGGGGGCAATTCCTGTCTTGTTGTTAAGAAATATCAGAAAAACGGTAACAGTTAATCCGGGGTCAATTGCTTACTCTGTTTCCAGAGCGGAAGAGAATTCCGTAAGCAGTTCTTTTGTGCTGTTACGGTAGATTCTGAAGCGAAGACCTCCAAGGTGTTTTCCGCCGTACCACCTGGCCACAAGTATCAGGCAGTCAACTGCATTCATGTTCCTCATTACATCGAGGATGCAGTTGCCCGAGCCGGATTCTCCGCCATCATTCTTTAGTTCGGTACCATCCGAGAGGCGAACCGCCCAGCTCAGGTGGCTGGCTTTCTTCATTTTGAATTGTTTTGTAAGAACCCGTATTGTTCTGGATTGATCTCCGTTGGATGAAAAGGGGGTGCCGCAGGCCAGAAACCGGCTTTGTTTTTCCAGAACAGATGTTCCGGAAACGGTTTCCTTCAGGGTTCGTGCAGTTCCTATTAGAAACCTCCGGTTTGATATCTGCGGCACCCTTTTCTTTTGAAGATTGACAAATATACGAGTCCGGGAAGTCGTGACAAGGCATTTTCAGCAGCTGGAAATACTCTTTACGAGCAAGTCCATACCATCCAGTTCTTTCTGCGAATACATGAGTCTTAACAGAGGAGCCTTCAGCTTGCCGGTTCCGTGCTCGGCACTCACCGTTCCTCCCAGTTTTACCGCTTCCTTTGCGATCTGTTCCACCGCCTGTTCGGCTTTCTCCAGTTGACTGTTATCCTCTGGAATCAGATTCGCGTGAAGATGCCCCTGGCCCGAATGCCCGAAAACCACATGCTCGACACCGGAATTTCTGAGGATTGTTTTCATTGTGCAGTAGTATTCCCTGAGCTGTTCCGGGTGTACTGCGGTATCAGTGCTGATCTTGTGAATTCTACTGTTTTTTGATGAAAGGCCTGAGATAATTCTGTTTACAGTTTCCGGGAGTAGGTGCCTGAATTCCTTCAGGCGTTTTCTCTCCATCTCGTCAAACCCGCCCCAGGTGTTGTCAGGCGAAATGCCCAGTTCTTCAAGAAGCATTTCCAGTGTTTCCAGCGCGGTATCCAGATTCTCTTCAGAATCAACGTCTATTGATGTGAACAGAACCCAGTTCCCCCGGCCTGGAAATGTTTTCCCGGTGTTCCTTGAAAGGAAAGAAAGAGAGGGATCTGCCATTGCCTCCAGTTCTCTCAGCGGAAGGTTCGCGTTGACAAGATCTCTGCGCAGTTTCCAGAACTGGTTTTCATCGCAGAACACCGCAAAGCTTGCGACGGCATATGGCTTCTCAGTCAATATGAGATCAGCTTCAAGAATCAACCCGAGTTTTCCTTCACTGCCGATGAAGAGATCAATCAGATCCATGTCCGGAGCGATATGAAGTCCGGCAGCGTTTTTTATCGGCTGCGGCTTCTTCAGTTCCGGCAGATTGATTGTACCAAGTCCCGGGTGGCAGAGCTTTCCTCTGCTGAACTGATATTCACCTCGCTTTATTATGATGTCTGTCCCGGATGGGAGCAGAACACTGAGCCTGTCAATCCATTTTCTTGTAGAACCGTATCTGTAGCTTGCCGCGCCTGATGCGTTCGTAGCGATGGTTCCGCCTGTGGAAGCTGTTGTTTCAGTTGGATCCGGCGGGTAAAACAGACCCGGTTTTTCTCTTTTGCAGTACTCCTGAACCGAGTCCAGCGTTTCTCCTGCCCGAACTCTGATGATGTTTGCTCTGGATGTGGGAAGAATGCCCTTCAGAAGATCCGTTGACAGGACAGCGCCACCCATGGGTACAGCACCGCCGGTGATTCCAGTTCTTGCCCCGGATATCGTAAGAGGAACACAGTCCTCACAACACTCTTTCAGGAATTCAGCGGCTTCAGTTTCATTTTCCGGCCACGCGGCAGCCTGGCAGTTGCCGCCGGAGAGCGATGATTCATCCTTTAACAGCTCGGGATGCTCTTCCTGTATGAAACGAGTTCCTTTTGTGAATTTCACCGGTGCTCCCTCCTTCTCACACAAGTATACATTACCCATCCGGCCGTCAGGGTGCAATACCAATTGCGCGACACTTGAAGGAACCTTCCACATTGTTCATAGTACAACCATAGGTGAATGTACGGGAATTACTCTTTGAAAGGAAATCTATGGGACTGACTTTTGCCCAGAAAGTCCTCGGACGCGCGGCTGGAAAAGTCGTGGAACCAGGCGAGATTGTGTTTGTTGAACCGGATCTGGTGCTTACCCACGATAACAGCTCCGCCATCATCGGAAAGTTCGAGAGCACTGTGCCGGGGGGAAAGGTCAAACACCCGGACAGGATTGTTATCGTTCTGGATCATGTTATTCCCGCTGCCAGCAGCAAGAACGCGGCAGGTCACGCTAAAGTTCGTAAATTTGTTGAAGAGCAGGGGATAGAGAAGTTTTTTGACATCGGTTGCGGTATCTGCCACCAGGTTCTGCCGGAACAGCATCTGGCTCTTCCGGGATCCATAGTTGTCGGCAGCGACAGCCACACATGCACTTACGGTGCTTTCAATACATTTGCGACAGGTATTGACAGAACCGAAGCTGCCGGTCTCTGGATAACCGGAAGAACATGGTTCAGAGTACCTGAGACCATCGAAATCAACCTTGAGGGGTATC
>JAUVIS010000070.1 GCA_030592635.1 Candidatus Fermentibacteraceae bacterium
AGAACTGCAATGGCCCTACAGCCAGTATTGGCTGCCAGGCATTCTTTATGCCCACAGAGAATGGTGAGAAATGGCGCATCGTAATGCTCTTGAAAGACAAGCTGGTTGTTCTTCAGGAGGATGAAGAGCCAAGGGACATTCCGTTAACTTTCTCCACTTCTCCTCGTGGGATAATTTATTCACGTAATGGGAAGTATGCGCTTATTATGGGACCGGTTTTGGACGGTAGTAGAGAAGCAATATACTCTCGTGAAGCAGATATTGTGGATATAGAGACAGGTGAAATTCGTACTTTTGAACCACTCCAGAGTACTGGTTGGACCGGTTTTCAGTTTGTTAATGATGATGGATCAATATTTCGATGGGATAATCGAGATCCCTATCGTCTTCTCGAATGCTATGACTCTAATCTCAATCTAATGTCTTCAACAGAAATTCCAATTGGTGTATTTACACATTACGGACACGCTTCAGGCGGCTCACTAATGCTTTTTGCCACATGGGATTTGCTCTCTGCTTACGATAATACTGGAACGCTTCTTTGGAACATTGAGCTTGAAAGGGGGCTTCCAGGTTCTCCTTTTGCCAGTGCAGATGGTTCAGTTGTTCTATTGGCGAAAATGAACGGGCTAGAGTGCCGCAGTGGTTTAACGGGTGAACTGCTCTGGAAAGAATTTGAAACACAGATGAATGCGCCTGTTCCAAGTGTAGATGGTTCAGGATGGGCGGTGCATATTGTTCATCAGGGTCTTGCTTTTGGGAGTGACTTTCAAAGCAGGAGTTCAGTTAATACTGTGTATTATCCTGCTGATGCATGGGCGGAAGGAGTTCCTGCTGTTGTTTCTCGGAATGGTTGCTCACTTCTTGACTCGGTTTCAAGGCCACCTACATATCAAAACTATAACCTTATTAAAGTAATGTATATGGATAATACGGGGAGAGTATTATGGGTGTCAGCTCCATTCAGTGTTGCTTCAAGTCCTCTAAATATTCATAGTCCTAATAACAATATTGAAAACGAGTTAAGCGGTGGTGCATACAGTATCCAGTCTGACGGAAAGCGCTTCATATATTCTGACTACAACATCGTGCAGATAATGCGAGTTGAAGGAGGTGGTGAGAAATGAGAAGCATATTTATCTGCCTGATTCTTCTCCTTTTTCTTTCAGCTTCGGCTTCATCTAATAATCGAGGTACTCCGTGGCAGGTATCATGGCCATTTTTCCAGAATGCAAATGTACCTCACAGTTTAACTGGCGGCTATGGTGACTGGTGTGTAATAGACGAGGGAGCACATCCCGGGTTGGATTTTGGAGCGATACCTGGAGACTCAGTACTCGTTCCGTCTGATATGACCCGTCACAATCTGGCTATTTTCGCAGGGCTTGGATACACGCTGGTTTTCGGTACAGATTCCAATGATCAGGAAGGTTGGGGTGTTGCACACTTAGCTATACGGAATATCTTCATTGAGCCATTTACACCTGGTTCGGAAGTTTACGGTCATCAACCATTGGCTCCATGCTCATTGTATAGTTCATCTGCCCCCCTGCACATGCACCTTCAGTGGGTGGATAATCTGCTTTCTGGATCCCCTCCCGGTTTACACAATCCCTTCGATTTCTTTGAGAATAACCTTTCCGGTTATGATGAGATACAATTCAACCCCGTGAGGTGGGAAGGGTACAAGAGAACAGGTGCCTGGTTTATGCCTGACGGAACGGAATCAGCTGCGCAAATTTCAGGTTTGACTGACTACCAATTATTTCAGGATATCGTAAGTGGTGCTGTTGATATTGCAGTTTCTCCATTCTCTGCTTTTCAAGGATCATCCGATCAGGATATGGCTGGAGTATACTCTGTTTCTTATGAAATTCTCAGGCAGAATCCGCATACTCTTGAGTATGAGCCTGCTGCTCCCGATGAAGGCAATTTCGGAGAGAGATTTCTAATGGAAATGCGCGATGAGCTTCCACATGGTAATTCACCCGGGTATAGAGCGTTGTTCCCGGATGGGCAATTACCCGACGGTGGTGGAGCACTTGATCCTTTCTGGTGGTACAACATGAATGCCTATATCATCACTAATAGCGGTGCTCTGGATCCTTCTGAATGGGGGACAGGTTGGAACAATGTTTATACAGCCAAGGGGTACACGAATAGTTGGGCTGACGGCATCTGCCAGGGGGCCTGGGATACTTTCCTTGCGAATCCGGATATCTCTGGAGATCCTGTGAGTAACAGGGAAGCTTTCTTTCCTGACGGGCGGTACGCTGTGGAAGTAACCGCTGTCAGTCATGGTTCAAGGGAATCGGGCAGCATGATGCTTCCAGTTGATGATCTCGCAGGCAGCCCTCCGGAAACTCAGGGGATTATTGTAGATAATTTTTTACCCAGTGTGGGAGCTGTGATAATCTACAGTTCCGAAGCCGGAGAACCTTCTTCAGTTGAAGTGAAGTACATTGCGAAATGGGTACAGGGTGGTGGTTTGGATACCACCGGGCATATGGAACAGCTTGCTTATCTTGAAGAACTCAGAGAAGACCTTCGATTTTTCCAGTCACTGGAGCGCGGCGAAGAAGTTTCAGAGACTTTCCGGACGCATCCTGACTTTTGGAATGAATCGTTTCGTGCAGGTTCAGCTTGCAGGATGCCGATTTCAACTGAAATAGCGGAAAACGGATTGAACTCGTCTTCTGACGTTGAAGACCAGGGAATTGCAGAGGGCGCTGGACGGGATCCTGTTGAATTTCTTCAGGAAGAGATTATCCGCATTGAAGGTGAACTGGACTTTCAGGGAAGGAATCTTCTTGCATACGGATACGGTTACATTCCATATGAAGGAATGGGTGATGAAACACTGAACATGCTGGTGATTTACTCCGAACCAACCATGGTTGAGAGTTTTACAGGGTTTCCCCTGACAGATGTAATCTGGATGAGAGGCTACATTCATGATGAGATATTATGGGATTCACGGAACCATGGTAATTTTGTGCGGGATACCCCGGTCGGGAACGCTGAGCATACCAGTTTTGTTCAGGAGCATATAGGCTCGGCTTTCCCGTCTGAACCGGATGCCGCATACGCTGTTCACTATACTTTTCAGGGAGATCTTCCCTCAGAATTCTGCGGGAGTATTCAGATACTTATTGGCTCGAATAGCAGCTCAAGCACTTCAGGGCCTCGGGATCTGGCGGGACATCCGACGGATGGTGATCCAGCAACTATACCCCCGACCAGGCAGGGCTATGAATCGTGGAGTTCGACGAGTCCTGGATATTATCCCAATTATGAATCACAATCGAAAGGGCATTACTACTGGGGAGTTCCATATTGGAGTGTCTCCGATGGAACGGCGTTCGCGCATATTGTCGCCGATACTGTCGCAGAGGTTAATCTGGCAGCCATTGGTCTGCAGGATGCCTGCTTTTATGGTCGTTGTTTGCCATGGTATGGCTTCTGGATGTATCAGGATGAGGAAGGTGTTTGCGGTTTTGACATTCCGGTAGTCAGGCATGACGGTACAGTTCTTCATCATGAATTCACGACGAAGTTTCCCAAGGGAAATCCTTCAACCAGTAATCAGTTCTGGAGCGGAGGACCGAATTACAGTTCCACCGGCCCGCCAACTGTTGTTTCCCGCGGGACACGCTATTTCTGGATGGCAGGGGGGAATGTGCGTATTACTCGTTATACAGCCAAAACGGTCATAACCAGTGATGCTTATGTATACTGTGTAGATTCCTGGACGGGAGCTGAGATGTCCAGCATGGTCGCCTATGGTTCCGACGGCGCCCCTAATAAGAGTGATATTGAAGGTCCGGATGCAGCTTATTCTGAAATTTGTGAAGTTTACAAATCAGGAGCAGCTCTGGTAGCGTACTCCAATCCCGACGATGAACTCAGCTTCACAATACTCGACCCTCCGGGAGGAGGAGTGGATTCTATTGAAGAATCACCTTCAACCGGACAGCTTATTACCAGCGCGCCAGCCGGAGACAGAAGATCCTTTGCCGTTCTTGCCAATCCGGTGCATGAGACCCTTGATGTTACAATCTTCGGTGAATCGGGGGAGAACTGGAATCTCGCTGTTTTCGATCTTTCAGGACGGTGTCTGCTCTCTGATCACGGGATTTCCGGCGAAGGAGGTTCAGTTCAGAGTATCGGCACTGGAAGTCTTCCCTCTGGAATCTACATGCTGAGGGTTGAAGCCGGAGGTGTGGAAGAGGTTCAGAGCATCACTGTTATGCACTAAGCTCTTTGTCTGTGAACAGAATTACCGGTTCAGGACGGTGATTCTGCCGGTAAGAGAGCCGCTTTCCCCGGAAGCTCTGATGAGATAGATCCCGCTGTGGCCTGTTTCTGTCAGGTCTACTTCTGTACTCCTGTCGAGCAGCGTATCCGTGAAGATTCTTCGCCCGCTGAGATCGTAGATTTCAAGAAGGTTGTAATTTCCGCTGTCAGGCAGTAATACGGTTACAGAGCCCGGTGTCGGATTCGGGTAAACGCGAAGCGGGTTATTTTCCGGTCCCTGCGGATTTGACTGCCACTGGGTGTTAGGTCCGTGATGATAGCCCATGTCTACTGTGGCGGAATCCGGAACACTGTCGGTTCTTGTCCAGGTAAAACTCAGATCGTAGTCCTCAGGTATGCCTCCACCGGAATTAACGCAGGGGCTATCGAAGGTCTGTCCTGCCGCTGTCTGGCTGAGATAGAAGTTTTCAACCAGCAGCGGATCCGCCGAGATGTTTCCCGCGGTTCCAGTCGGATCCGGAAGATTGCCGTAGTTTCCGTCGGGGTTTCCCCACACGCAGTTATAGAAAAAAGCGGGTTCACCGCCGTCCTGTATGTAGAATGCCGGCCCTGAATTGGCCGTGACGATGTTGTGGTGCAGTTCCGGAGAGGAACTGACTCTGAAGTAGACAGCGCTTCCCGTGTTTTGAGCATAGTTGTCAAAGAATGTGCTGAAGGATATCTCCGGGTGTGAAAGAGCATAGCAGTAGACTCCTCCTCCATCGTCGTGGGCATACCCGCCTGTGAAGATGCAGTTGAATATCACAGGGGAGCTGTGATAGCAGAAGACAGCCCCGCCATCATCCCAGGATACATTATCTGTAAAAGTGGAGTGGATGACTGTCGCGCTGGAGGTGTAGAGGTAAACCGCAGCACCCGCGGACAGGCACTGATTGCTCTGGAAGCTGCAGTATCTGATTACGGGAGCGCCCTTCCATGAGTAGATGGCGCCGCCGTTGTCCGCCTCGCACTGAACGAATCCTGAGTACTGTATCAGAGGTGAGCAGTGTTTTGTGTGGATGGCTCCTCCGAATGCGTCAAGTGACGCGTTTCCTTCCATAAATGTAAATCCGGAGATAACCATTGTTGTATCAATCTCACCGCCGGTGGTGCAGTCCATATCTATGATGCTGTCGGAAAGGCTGTCTCCG
The DNA here is from genome assembly GCA_030592635.1 of Candidatus Fermentibacteraceae bacterium. Lineage (GTDB taxonomy): Bacteria > Fermentibacterota > Fermentibacteria > Fermentibacterales > JCC-6 > Sabulitectum. The sequence goes on from JAUVIS010000070.1 coordinate 5,448, forward strand.
GAGAGGATAACCGAAGAAGGTTCCAGGCTGTCCCCAAGAAGCACTATTCCGTTGTGATCTCCGGTAATTGTAACCAGATTTACCCCATTCCCGTAATGAATGCCGGGCATGACCAGTACTGTATCCCCGGAAGTTGAAGAATCCAGAGCGCTCTGAATGCTTTCGCCGGGGTAGACCGGAGTGGTAAAACCCAGAATAACAGCGAGTATAACCGTCATGGCAGCATCACGACCCTTCCTGAGACCGACCCCCCCGGCCAGATAGCCTGAAAAAGAGCAAGCCCTCCCGGGAAGGAGTCTTCCGGATTCCATACCCAGGAATTTTTTTCTGCCATGTTTGCGGAATCAGCGGTGTGAATTCGCCGCCCGGTGATATCGTATACATGAATCATTACAGGAGCGGATATACCGGGGGAGACAGTTACTCTTACACTGGTTGTGGCAGGTGACGGAGTTAATGTCATTTCGATGGTCTCAGCCGGTGGTTCAGGAGAAACTCCTGTTTGTTCGTAATTGATATGATGAAATCCCATGTCGGCAGTGGCTGTATCCGGGATGCTGTCCGTTCTCGTGCTGAGTCCATGAATTACTGTTTCCTCCGCGGAAGCGTGACCGGCGTTAAGCGCGGGACTGTCCACCGGCTGACCTGCTTCAATCTGTGAAATGTTGAGGTCTGCGTCGGCGAACAGAGGATCTTCACTTATGTTTCCGTTTGTTCCAGTGGGGTCTTCCATGCCGTTGTAATTGGAAAATGTGTTGTCCCAGCAGCACACATGTGAAATGAAGGGGATATTAGCGCTTATTACATTTATTCCCGCTTTACCCTGATTGGATGTAATTATGGAAGATACAACTGAAACCGAGTCGATGGTGTGAATTCGCATTCCACCCCCGTCATCGAAAGCCTCATTTAAATGAATTGTCAGGAATGAGAAGTTTGATGTGCCCTGCAGCACCGCAATCGCGCCACCGTCATCACCGGAGAAGTTGCCTGTAAAAAGAGAATTTGAGAGATCAAGAGTGCTCTGATACGCGTTTATGCCTCCGCCGTCATCGGAGCTTGTGTTGGCGAGGAATCCAACCATGAATCCGGTGAAATCACAGGCATAAAGATCAATTCCGCCACCTGTTACCAGTGCCTCATTGTCACTGAGTGTAGAGTACTGAATCCGGAGGGTTCCCCCTTCAGCTCCTATTCCCCCTCCAATAAGAGCGGTGTTGCCGGTTACAAGGCAGTTGTTTATGAGGGCTTTTGATTCGCTCGCTGATACTCCGCCTCCATTGAAGGCTTCTGATCCGGTTGCGTTGCCTCCTGTAATTACCAGGTTTTCAAGAATCACATCTGAATCATGAGGGCCCATGAGGCTTATAACCGATCTTTCAATGCTCTGTCCGTCCAGCACGGCTCTGTTGTCGGGCACGGAAGTAACGGTTACTCCTGACTGCGCCGACCCGGCTGTAAGGAGGGGCTGTTCGGTGGTGTCCATATAGACTCCGGGCATGAGGAAAAGGGTATCACCCTGGGAAAGAGTCAGCAGGCTGTCGGCTATTTGATCGCCCGGTTCAACAGTGATCGTTATTCCCTGAGCGGAAAGAGATATCAGAACCAGAGGCAGAAATGGAATTATTCTTTTCATTGAGTACCCAATACGGTTATTTTTGCTGTCTGCAGGAATCCCATGTTTTTTACTCCCACAAAATATACACCCGAAGGCAGCCCTGAGGTTTCCAGAGAAAGAGAGGAAACTCCCGCCTCAAGTTCAGCGGCAGCGGGTGCCAGAACCATTCTTCCTGTGATATCGTAGAGACGAACTTTTACCGTAACAGGTGCAATTGCAGTAAGTTCCAGGGTTAAATTTCCGGTAACAGGTACAGGGCCAGTTATGGAAAAACTTGCCGCCCCGTGAGCGGGCCAGTCCGGATCCCAGGTTTCCGGTGAAAAAGGCGTTCCTCCAAACGGACCGGCAATCCAGGAAACCGGATTCTGATTCGGCAGAGAGGTGTCCAGAAGGGTAAGCGTTGAACCGTATCCGGCTGCCTGCCAGGGCCAGGGGTCTTCGGGCAGGTACGAGACGCTGTCTACAGTTTTTCCCACCGGATCCGTGAGTGTCAGCCGGTCGCCGCTGTCAGAGAGGTTGAAGGTCAGCCACAGGGAAGGGGCGGGAACTGTTTCGTATGTGCTGGTAAACGCGAATGAGTCAGAGCTGAAGACCATACACTGACCGGGGTTGATGAGCAGTTCTCCCAGTGTGGTCAGGTTGGTACTGTTTTTGTCCCGGACAGACCAGCCGGCCAGGCTCACCGGTTCATCTTCAACACTGATGACCTCAAACCAGTCTCCCGGATTGAATTGAGGTGCGCTCATGTAGTTGATCTCGTTTATGACAATACTCCCTGAAATTGCGTGGTGAATTTCTGCTGTTGGAGTAACAGGGCCGTTGTCTGAGCGCTGTTCAACGCCGTTTCTTGTGGCGAACACCTGCAACCAGAGATCGCTGCCGGTAAACTTTTCAGGAACAGTATGGAGTGTGTCCGATGGAAATGCTTCGTATATGACATCATCCGGGTTGGTGAAGAGACTGTCCGGTGAAATCGCCAGACGCCAGGTACACTGATCCCCGGCGCTCTGCCAGGTGATTCTTATGTCTCCCGCTGAATCTTCCGGTCTGTGGATACTGAACGGAAGAGGCCACTGTTCAAACTGTTCAAGCAGGTATGAGTACCTTGCTTCAGGCCAGGCCTTCAGGTTCTCGACTTCCACCCAGAACTGATCCATAGTGTAATCTCTGAAGGGATCCGCTTCCACGAGGGGTGCAATCAGGGCGGCAAGAGAGTCAATTGTGTTTTCTTCTGAAAACGCGAGAAGAACGGGATACTGCCTGTGGATTTCCGCGAAGAGCTGTTCTCTGATTGCAGCGTCGCACCACATCCGCCAGATAAGTGTATTTCTTCTGTTTCCGTTGTTACAGGAGTTTCTGTGATACGGGAATTCAGGGCCGTACTTCCACCAGGTACGATCCATGTCCCATGTTACATAGCGCCATTGGCCTGTGCTGCCGGTTTCATCCAGCAGAAGATGGTAATTGTGGTAGTATGTGCTTCCGTGCCCCAGAAGAACATTGGTTGCCACACAGGAGATAAGATCATCGAAGTGGAATCTTTCCTGCAGCTGCTCGCGAAAAATATCGTCAGGGCAGAGTCTCAGCCAGTAAAGCAGCAGCAGGAAATCGTCCCAGGGCTGAAATTCATGGGTCTTTTTTGAATACGGTTCCAGCTCGTAAACCCTGTCCAGTGTGGTGTATCGATCAGCGCACTTGTATATCACTGCCTGATCGGGGAGTGATGTGTTCAGGAGGAAGTCTCCGTCCACATCCTCTACGGACAGGTAGGCTCCCTGGGTTTCCCCGTTGAAAACGACCTCCACAAAATGCACTTCCGGCACAATCTGCCCTGTACGGCTGTAATACAGATATGAGAGGCATTCTCTGAGCCGCGTCCAGTCAAGGTATTCAGCATTTAGATTCAACTCGTCCCGACCGAAGATGAAGATGCCTGCAGGTTCAAACTTGATGGATTTTTTCGGGTACTCTCTGCTGGTACCCCCTCTGATACGGAACTGGCTCTGAAATGTGAAACCTTCGCATGTGGCCAGTGCAGGCACATATATGTCTTCCCAGTAGTGATCGCACGCGTATTCCCACTGGCTCTGTTCGAACTGAAGACTCAGTACGGGTATGGAATCAGGCCACTGGGAACCGGACAGCAGTGTAATTAAAACAAGCAGCAATCGCACTCCAATCTGTTCAATTGAACATACTGCTTTTCGTGCAGACCCTGTTCCACTTTTGTCGGACTGGGGAAAGCCTGAGGGCAGGGAGGAATGGTAAATGGTTGCCTGCATTTACTGACCGTATATCGGTTAACTGAGTTTGTTCAGAATGCTTTCCGCTATCTGCTCAGGCTGAAGACCCTGCATCGTGTACAGATCCTCGGCGTCTCCGCTCATTCCGTAGCGGGTAACTCCGATTCTGGTAAGAGGGGGAGTATTCCCTATGCCGGAAAGTGAGAGTGCTATGCCGGCACCCAGACCGGTCTCTGTATCATGGTCCTCCACGGTAATTATGTGTTTGAAATCCAGTATTGTGTTTATGAATTCCTCTGAAATTTCAGTCGGGCAGCTGATTCCCCACACGGCTGTGGATATTTTTCCAATTTCGAGGATCTGTGCTGCCTGAATAGCCTTCTCGCATATTGATCCCATGGCCAGAATGGCTATTTCAGTGCCGGTTCTGAATTGATCGGCTCTGCCGTAACTGAATTCATAGTTTTCATCAAAGAACAGAGTGCCGTCTTCCTTTGTTATTGCCGCAAGCTTTGATCGTCCCATGGCGATGAAGTAGTTACCCGGATTTGTTGCCGCGTGACGAACTGCTTTATCGGTTTGATTGGGGTCTGCGGGTACTATGGTTCGATAGTGGGGAAGAGCGCGCATGAGTCCTGCATACTTAATGCAGTGGTGAGTTTTTCCATCCGGCCCCACATCAAGCCCGCAATGGGTGGCAACAACTTTAAGGTTCGTGTGATTGATGTCGTTCAGTCTGTGCTGGTTGAAGGTCTCATCAGCCGCGAACACACCGAAGTCGCTCCAGAAGGCCACCTTGTTCGCAAGAGTTGAACACCCTGCCATGGTGGCTGTGTGGTGCTCCATTATGCCGGTCTGGAAGAAATGGCCCGGGTATTTTTTTGCGAATTCCGCAGTTTTTACACTTCCCGCGAGATCGCAGTCGAAGACCAGCGGAAGGTTGTCGGGGTTGGCGTCAGCAAGGCTTACAAGAGCCTTGCCCCAGGCACTTCTGTTGTCGCCTTTGTGGTCTTTGCCATAGGTAATGGGTTCACCCGCATTTTTCATCAGGTAATAGGCTGGCTCTTCCCGGCAGCTTGTTGTTCTGTTCTTAAGGAAGTATTTCCTTTCAGCGCCAAGCTCTTCCATGTTGTTTTCTATGTTGAGTTCGTTGAGAGCTATTTCCAGCTCATCAGCTTTCAGGGCTCTGCCGTGAAAACCTGCTTTGTTCTCCATGAAAGAAACACCTTTACCCATAACTGTTCCGGCAAGAATAAGCCTGGGCCTCTTCTGTCCTTCCGGGCGCATGGCTTTGTAAAGGGCTTTGAGGTCATGACCGTCGGTTGCGGTTACCTCCCAGCCGGAGGCTTCAAATTCAGCTCTCAGGTTGACAGGCATTACATCGACTGTGTCTCCTGAAATCTGCAGGTGGTTCAAATCAATGATGTAAGTGAGATTATTCAGCATGTACTTACCGGCAAATCTCCTGGCCTCGGAGATCTGACCCTTCTGATTCTCGCCGTCGCCCGCCACAACCCAGATGTGATTTTTTATTCCATTGCTTCTGTCCGCGATGCCCATTCCAATCGCGGCGCTGAGACCCTGTCCCAGGTTGCCGCTGGTGAGTTCAATACCCGGGAGATGTCGTTCTATGTGACCTTCAAAATCACTGCCCGCAAGTCTGAAAGAAACGACAGCTTCATGGAGATTGAAGAAATTTAGGGCGCCGAGGACGCTGTAAACACCGGGGGAGGTGTGACCATGGCTGACAATTATTCTGTCTCGTTCTTTCATTGATGGCTTTGCCGGATCGACATTCGCCTGACTCCAGAGCAGAGCGAATATCTCAAGGCTGCTCATGGAACCGCCGGGGTGACCACTTGCCGCGAGGCTGGTCATCTTCAGAATGTTGCCCCTGGCCTCATGGCAGAGGCACTGAAGTTCTTCTGCCGCAGTTGCCGGAAGTGCTGGAGGAATGAAATATGTTCTTTCCATGGTTTCAGCCTTCG
>JAUVIS010000117.1 GCA_030592635.1 Candidatus Fermentibacteraceae bacterium
AACCGTTTCTGCATGCTGAATTAAGTCTGTTCCAAAATGCTTTGTACACCATAGAGTGAGTTGGTTCGATGATATGAATCAGTTTGTTTGATATGAATTTTTGATGAAGAAAAGATTCTCCATCCTGCTCCAGTATGACTTCAAATGCATTCTCGGTTCCGGCTCGCGCCAGAAGCTTATTGAAATCCCGTTCAAAGCATCCAGTGCAGATCTGTGAATTTGACACGCTTTCATACTTTCGAGCCAGTGATGCAAGGCCTTTAACAACATCTTCATTGGATCGCTGATCTTTTAGTTTAAAGAGAATATCATCAAGAGCATAATCCAGAACACTGTTCAAAACACCTCCTGCAAGAATCCTGATTACCGTATCTGGGAGTCGGGGAACGGCATCCCGAAAGGATGTTTGCAGATCCTTTCCATTTACCATGCTTTCTCTAATAGACCTTGCACTCAAATTCACAGGATTGGAATCCGCTTCTCCGAATTCAGTAATTGCCTTCAGAATGCCGGTGGTTCTTACTCCCCTTTGAAGAGCTTCAATTAGAGGAACACAATCCTGATGTGACAACTCCTTCATCTGTCTCCCGTGGAATTCGCATTAGTGTTTTGAGCGGTATGTGCTAAACTCTCAATTCTCCTCCTGGCCTGCTGCTTAATCGTTATCCTTCATCTTTCGGGTAACGAAATCTGCCCGTGCAGGTCCATCCACTGGATCAACTCTTCAATATTGACATCGACTTTCATCAAGTCAATTCCAGTGTTTCAAATAGCTTCAAACGCAGAACCTCTGTCAATCCCCCGAGCAATTTCGGACAATACGTTCATGACTCTGCTATGGGTACTTAAATCAAGTTGACTACCAATACCAATAAGGTATATTAACTATACCATGTTATATGAATATGATACTCTGAAGAGTAAGAAGAACAAAGAGAAACACGGCATTGATTTTGAAGATGCTCAGGCTCTTTGGGATAATCCTGATTTGATTGAGATACCAGCGCGAACAGATGATGAACCACGATTTATGGTTATCGGTAAAATTGGCAGAGCAAACTGGTCCGGGATTATCACATACAGGAGCTCAAAGATTAGGATTATTTCTGTGCGTAGATCCCGAATTGAAGAGGTGATGTTATATGAAAGCTAAAGAGTTCGATAAGCAATTCGACAGTGGAGAAGATGTACTTGAGTATCTTGAGCTCGCCAAGGCAAAGCGAGTGGGGCAAAAACAAAAGCGAGTAAATGTAGATTTTCCTGTATGGATGATCCACTCGCTTGATAAGGAAGCAAAAAGGCTTGGTATACCCAGGCAGTCCCTAATCAAGGTACTAATTGCCCAACATATAGAGCATGCAGGAGCATAGTCAATTGAGGTCGTAGGCAGCTTCGAGATTCCAGGAAAAAGAATGACCCGGACAAATGATTTTATATCCTCGCTGTGTTCTGTCAATTCCCCGGGCAAACTTGCAGGGTAAAGTTTCCACTCTCGCTGGTCGAACATTTACAATCTCGCCGGAGATATCTTTCCAGTAGGGTCGGTGATATTTCGATTGATTCATGAACCCGAAAGCGCATATTAAGACATAATGAATTAAGGATGCTCCGCTAATTCCCCAGTCAAATCCAGACAAGGATTTTAGAACCTATGCCGATTCTCAAAGCAAAAAGAATCATGAAGAGAACTCCAGGAGTCCAGGCTTGAATGCGTGCTCCCAAAATGATATACTTATAGCATAGAGTTCCTAAGTATTGGGCAGGAGAATGGTATGCTTTATTTTGAGTGGGATGAAACAAAGCAAAAGAGAATCAAGTAAAACACGGAGTGTCTTTTAACGAAGCCAGCACTGCTTTTAGTGATTCGCTTTCACTGACTATTCACGACCCTCTACATTCTGATGAAGAAGATAGATTTGTTTTGCTCGGAATATCAGTAAGCAACCGTCTTCTACTTGTCGTTCACACAGAACGTATTGACAAGATCAAAATAATCAGTGCAAGAAAGGCAACAAACAACGAGAGAAAATATTATGAAAACAATGCCAGATGATCCAACAATCCTAGAAGAGTATGATTTTAGCGATGCAGTTAAGGGCAAATATTCTGCCAGGTACTCCGAGGGCACCAATGTTATTGTTATTGACAAAGATGTCATGGCATATTTCCCAGATCACGATGCAGTGAATCAGGCTCTCAGGTCTATTATTTCAATAATAAAAAAACATGATCTGACTATCGAACAACTTGCTTCTCGCTGACCAAGATCATTACCGGCTTTGGATTTGTTTGAATTGTTATTGGAAAGCCTTGATTCACAAGGGAGAACACTATCGTAGAACAGCTAAGTTCAGTAGAACAGCGCCATGTGATTGAGTGTCAGTGGTTTTGCTGTCTGCTGATTTAGAGCGTTCTAAAAAATGGAGATAGTAATTACGAAAAAGAGTGAAATAGGATCTTTTATTATAGCAAGTGCTATTGTTTGGGGAGCTGTAATAATCGGATGCTCCTTAAAATTGAAAGGTACACCATATTACGATGAAATAAGCCCTATTCTTATTGGTGGGGCAGGTTTCCATTTAATATTTATATGGGGCTTCTTAGTAAGTCAATTTCGGAAAAATATAGAAGAAAAATCTGAAATAGACCAATCCAATTCTTAAGACAATAACTGGAATAAGGAAATCTACGAGCCATTGTTGAGAATGAGAATGAAGTTCCGGATTCAGTACATTACACTCTCAATGGTGAGTTAGTAAACCCCATCCCGAGGCATAATACTGATTGGCCTGCATATATGCAGAACTATCTGAATCACGGATATTCGGAAGCGCCAGCTCCTCATGATAATGCCATTCTATGGCAGCTCCTGTTACCGGTACAGAGCATGAGTTCCCCGAGCCGGTTGTCCGGGAAGGTATTGTCTTCTATCCTCAGGATCACGGTGGTGAAGACCTGTACGCTCTGGATGCTGCCACAGGCGAGATCTTGTGGGTTTATGAGGGTACAGGTTACACCGACAATGCTGTAACCATCTCTGATGGAAAACTCTACACAGCAATCGATTCTATCTTCTGCATTGATGCTTACACCGGAGACAGAATTTGGGCAAGCAGTGAAGGTAACTACCATGGAAGTACACCCATTGTAGAAGATGGAAAGGTTTACTGCGGTGACAATGGCGACATCGTCTCCCTGGATGCCTCAGACGGAAGTCTGATCTGGACGAGTGAAATATGGGAACAAACGGTTTCTTGCATGGCGCTGTCGGAAGATCGATTGTTCATACCGACCTTTACCACTGACCCAGGTCTGTTCACTCTTGATGCAACTGATGGAAGCCTGCTTTGGCAGAACACGGATGCTCCGGGCGGGTATTGGGACTCATCACCGGTAATAGAAGATGGGCTTATCTACATTGGTGGTTACTGGAGTTACGCACTGGCGATAGATATCGTTTTCCGGATCTCCACAGGCAAAAGATCCAGAAATGAAGACTCGTTCAGCTCCGAACCGCTCGGTGAGAGCATCTTTCATTGTCTTAATCTGATCTTTTACTTCCACTGCCAATTGAACCTCCCACTAAAACTGTCCTAAAAAACTAACATCTTCTTCAACCACAATCAAGCAGCGACCCCTTCAAATCAGAAAATACGCTATAGTCTGTCAAATTGGAGAATGGCTGAGCAGTTGTTTTCCGGCTGGAACAATATCCGGAGTGCCGGATATAGGAGAGTGTTCATACCGGGACCCCTCCTCCTGAGTTGAACATCCCTTTCGAGTGTTGAGTGTCACGAGGAGAGCCCGCCGGAAGACACAACCGGCGGGCTCTCTCTGTACTGTGAAACCGCGCTTTTCCATGATATCATCATTGGCCTCCTTTGCCCTTTCTTTGTAGATTAGCGATTCTCCTGTTTTTCGTTTAATTATCTATCTGGAGGTCTCAAAATGATCCGTCGGCACACCATCGATTCGATACTTGGTGGAGCTCATACTGCCGATACTGTAACAGTATACGGCTGGGTGAAAACTGCCCGAACAGGCAAGAGTGTTGCTTTTGCTTCCCTGAACGATGGATCAACCACCAATAATCTCCAGGCAGTGTTTGACAGAGAGATCTTCCCGCATGAAAAGCTATCAGGTTTACTCACCGGAGCCTGCATTCGGATAACCGGCGAAGTGGTTGAAAGTCAGGGCAGAGAACAATCCGTTGAAATCGCAGTAAAGGAACTGGAGATAGTCGGCCCGGTAGACGAGGAATATCCTCTTCAGAAGAAAAGGCATTCCATGGAATTTCTCAGAACGATGCCTCATCTCAGGTCCAGAACCAACACTTTCAGCAGTGTTTTCCGCGTGAGTCATCACCTCTCTACAGCAATCTGCAGATTCTTTGATGAGAACGGCTTCTTCAATGTCCACACACCCTTCATCACTGAAAGTGACTGCGAGGGTGCCGGTGAAACTTTTCAACTGACCACCCTTCCCCTGGATATGCTTCCAGTGAAGAATGGAAAGCCGGACTATGACAAAGACTACTTCAGAAGGAAGGCATTCCTCACTGTAAGCGGTCAGCTTGAGGCAGAGCCCTTTGCCCTGTCTCTGGGAAAGGTTTACACCTTCGGACCCACATTTCGCGCAGACCCTTCTGATACACGGATACACGGTGCCGAGTTCTGGATGCTTGAACCGGAAATGGCCTTCTTCGACCTGGAAGACGATATGAATCTTGTGGAGAAGTTCGTAAAGTACACGGCAGCCTGTCTTATGGAGAAATGCAGTGATGACATCGCCTTCTTTTCGAAATTCTTTGAGAAGAGTCTTCCGGAAAGATACAAATCCCTTCTGGAAAACGATTTCGGCAGAATTACATACACAGAGGCAATAAAGATCATCCAGTCAGCGGAAAGGAAGTTCGATTCCATTCCCGAATGGGGAGATGATCTTGCAACAGAGCACGAAAGGTTTCTTGCAGAAGAGTACTTCAGCAAACCTGTCTTCGTGATTGACTATCCCGCGTCAATGAAGCCCTTCTACATGTATGTGAATGATGACGGAAAGACAGTAGGCGCCTGCGACCTGCTTGCTCCCGGTGTAGGTGAGCTTGTTGGAGGCAGCCAGAGAGAGCACAGACTTCCTCTCCTTGAAAAGAGAGCAATTGAGCAGGGTCTCGATATGGAGACCTACAGATGGTACATGGAACTCAGGCGCTGGGGAACCGCACCGCACGCCGGTTTCGGCCTCGGCTTCGAGAGACTTCTTATGTACCTGACGGGAATGGACAACATCAGGGATGTAATGCCTTTCCCGAGAACCTTTGGTAAGATGTACTAGTAGTGTTTTGTAACTTTAGCGAAAGCCGGTAAACATGAGCAGACAGATGATAACAATTGACGGCAACGAAGCCGCCGCGCGTGTTGCTCACAAGCTCAGTGAAGTGGTGGCGATTTACCCCATCACTCCTTCCAGCCCAATGGGTGAGCACAGTGACGCATGGTCGGCAGCCGGCCAGAAAAACATCTGGGGAACAGTACCCCTGGTTCAGGAAATGCAGAGCGAGGGCGGAGCCTCCGCTACTGTACACGGAGCTCTTCAGACAGGATCTCTGACAACAACATTCACCGCAAGTCAAGGGCTTCTTCTGATGATACCCACAATGTACAAAATCGCCGCGGAACTCACTCCAACGGTTTTCCATGTCGCGGCCAGAAGCCTTGCTGCACAAGCCCTTTCCATCTTCGGCGACCACAGTGATGTAATGGCAGTAAGGAACACCGGCTTCGGCCTTCTCTCCAGTGCCAGCATACAGGAAGTAACTGACCTGGCTGCGATTGCCCACGCTGCTACCCTGAAAAGCCGTATTCCGTTCGTTCACTTCTTCGACGGATTCAGAACAAGTCACGAGATTCAGAAGATTGAGCCTCTTGAGGACAGCGTTCTCAGAGAACTCATGGATGATGAGCTTGTGTTCGCACACCGCCACAGGGGTCTTAACCCCAACCGCCCTGTAGTTCGCGGCACCAGCCAGAACCCTGATGTTTTCTTCCAGGGCCGCGAGACTGTTAACCCCTACTACCAGGCCACTCCCGCAATCGTGCAGGAGTACATGGATCTCTTCGGCAAGCTCACAGGCAGACACTACCACCTGTTTGACTATGTCGGAGCCCCGGACGCAGAGCACATCATGATCCTCATGGGATCAGGTTGTGAAGTCGCCCACGAGACCGTGGAATACCTCGCGGCAAGGGGTGAGAAGGTTGGCGTAATCAAAGTGCGCCTGTACCGTCCCTTTGATGCCTCGGCATTCCTCTCCGCCATCC
>JAUVIS010000035.1 GCA_030592635.1 Candidatus Fermentibacteraceae bacterium
GAGAGAAAATCAGCTTCTTTCTGCTCAGACTGAAGTGGTTCAGCTACATGGCCCGATACAGAGAGCTTACAGTTGAGGAAACCGGCGAGGTGGGGCCCTTTCACAGAATGTATATCATCTCAATGCTTGCTGCGCTGCTTTTTGTTATTGCGGGAGCGCTGCTGCTTGAATAGAAACTTTCAGTTATCTGATAAGTGTATTCAAGAGGGCAATGACCTCTGGAAGATTGCTGAGAATGGCATTCAGTCTGTTGTTCGCGGTTTCCCGTGCGCTGAGACAGGAGGACAGTTCTTCCGCGGTTGTCTGCAGTTGGTCTGCCGCGATGCTCAACTTGTCCGCGGCTTCCGTGAGCTGCGCTGTGATCAGTCTGTCTCTGTATCCGGAAAAGGTTTTGTTTGCCTGCCTCACCTTTGCCGCGTTTTCCGGCTGCCGGTCATTAATAAGGCTTATCTCAATTCTGCGCAGGTCTGTAATTATTCTGAAAAGATGATTCAGCAGTAGTTCTCTCATGGTGACTTCTCCCTGATTTCAATCATTCTCTCAGCAAGAATTCTCAGAGTGACTGAGATTGAGGATTCTGTCAGGGAACTCATCAGTTCATCGTGAATGGCCGGTACTGAAAGCCATGCGTCATGGATGGTTTTCAGATTTCCCAAGAGGAGAGTGGCGTGCCGGTTGAGTTCCACAAGCTCGTTCACTGATTCCCCGGGATAGCCGGTTGTTGTGATTTCCCTCTGCCGTCTGGCAGCCATGTCCGCGTAAGTGGCCTGAACGGAATTTGCTGTTGCTTCGGTGATCTCCGCCATGGCTGCCGAGATTGACTCAATCGCCGGAGAGGCTGTCAGCATCGCCTGCCGGGTTTTTTCAGCGTCACGCTCAATCGTGCCGTGCTCAACAAGAACTGCTATTGCCGCGGAAAGGACTCCTCTGTACGGCCCTGCCGCGGTGTTGATTTCGAATGCTGTATCCCGTGATTCTGTAATTTCAGCCAGCAGCAGTGTGTAAACACTGATGGCAAGAGCAGCTTCATTCACTTCATTTTCCGCTCCGGCAATTACGGCAGAGATGGATGTTGAATCCGTGCTGAGCGTGAAAGCATTCTTCCTCTGAAGAACAAGACTCTCCAGCAGTTCTCCGTCTCCATCCGCAATGGTTTCCACCATATTCATTTCAGCAAGCAGTTGTGCCGACTCCAGGGTTACCGCTGTTTCTTCAGCAAGAATGGCTGTTTGAGTATGAAAAAGCTGGAAATCCGTATTGTCTCTGGTTGCGCATCCGGAAACAGCGATAAGAAGAATTGCGATGAATAGTGCTTTTTTAGTGCTTCTCATTCAATAAATATGATATAGGATGACCGATAGTGCAAGTATGCTCTGATCCGCTCTTTATACAGAGGTAGCACTCTGCTTATATATATACTATCTTAGGGGTTCATCCAAGGGGGTTCGTTTGTGAAATCTTCACTGCTGGGGCAGCAGGCGCAAGAGTGTCTTGCCGGTTTGAAATGCGCGGTTACTGATATTCTTCAGGCACTTCCCTGTGACCTGGAACAACCCCGTGATGTGTACAAAACTCTCGGCATAGACAGAATGATAGGGTGGAACATCTTCAAACTTCATGAAGTTGAAGACTGCTTCCTGTCAGTCAAGCACATTCCCCGCAAGGCTGCTTTCAAAGGGTTCCTCCGCGCGGCCTCCAGAAAGGGCGTGCCGGACTCTGTGCTTGCCGCTGCCGATGAGAATTTCACTAAGTTTGAAGAACTGGTTGAATTGCATGCGGGCGACAGACCCAGCATGGAGATGATGCTTCTCGCGTACTCCGCGGAAGGCGCCAGTCAGGCATCCCTGGATCACAGGAAACTGGCATTCTCAGGGAACAGGTTCCTCTACGGGCTGGAAGCCAGAACAAGGCTAACCGTTTCACTCTTTGAACCCACAGATTCTCCGTCCGACTGGAAGCTCACTCTGCTGAAAGGTTCTTTCGGACTCAGACGGAACAGACCTGACATTCCATGGTTTTATGTCCGACCCAGAATTTTTACCGAGTTTGAAGGACAGCCCCACTCGCCTGAAAGTGAACCACTGATTAAGTCTGCCGGCGGAAACACGCTGCCTTATTACACCCCGTTCTGCAACTGCTCGCTGCCCGGAGTTGCATCCCGCAGCGAATTCGTTGAAAGCATTGAAGAGATATTCCCCCTGGAAACAGGAAACGCAGGGCTTATGGATCTTGTGTTCGCAGAGGTAGTAAACCTCAGGGGATTTGTCATAGATGAGGACAGTTCTACTTCCGCAAAGGTAATAACTCCGTGCCTCCGGGCGGCTATGGACATTATCGTGCCCACCACAGTTGTTGAAAACACCAGATTCGCGCCGCGCATTGTATCATCCATACTTGAGGAATCCGATACCTACAATGAAAAACTCATTGATCTGGCCAGATCCATTCTTCCTGTGAAACCCGGATTCGAAATCAAACCCACCGGGGAACAGAACACTCTGGACGGAGTGGATAACTACGGAGAGATCATTGAGGATATTTTTAAAAGGCGGGATCTCAATCCTCTCAATTACACGACAATTCGAGTTCTCGTGCATTTTCCCGTGATTCCTTCCAATCTGGATATCACCTGGAAACCGGTCAGCACTATTTAGCCATTTCGGATCTATTTGGTAATCACGCAGATACGGGTTGCTCTGTTCTTATATATATATGAGTTGACATTGCCCTGTCGTATATGTATACTTGTTCCCGTCAGAGAGATCCAATAATGGCGTGCGGGGAAAAAAAGATCTCTTTGACACCTTCCTTCCTTATCAACGCCCGTCACTTCGGTGGCGGGCGTTGTACATTACAGGTATTTTTCCTGCATGAACAGAATGGAGGAAAATGCTGTTTGACGGTGATACGGGAGTGCTGCTCCACCCCACATCTCTCCCCGGCAGGTGGGGAATTGGAACACTGGGCTCTGAAGCTGTGGATTTTGCCGGATGGATGGCTGATTCCGGCATAACGGTATGGCAGGTACTCCCTCTTTCTCCACCTGTATATGCAAATTCACCTTACCAGACTCTTTCATCTTTCGCGGGCAATCCCCTTCTTATCTCTCCCGGGGAACTGTTCAAGCAGGGGCTGTTGTCTTCCTCTGAGCTTGCTTCCGCCGAGATTGAGTGTTTGCCTGCTGTGGACTGGAGCATGCTTTCCCGAAGAAATGCTCTGCTTGAACTGGCTGCCGGTCGTGCTCTGGAACAGAGAATCGACGGTTT
The DNA here is from genome assembly GCA_030592635.1 of Candidatus Fermentibacteraceae bacterium. GTDB lineage: Bacteria > Fermentibacterota > Fermentibacteria > Fermentibacterales > JCC-6 > Sabulitectum. The sequence goes on from JAUVIS010000035.1 coordinate 3,267, forward strand.
CGAGGAGTTTTCCCGGAAACCCGCGGTCAGGGAGTGGAGCCTCTTTTCCGCTCAGAAGTCACAGAATGGCGGGATGCCCTGGACCCTCTGGAAAAGCATGACGCCGCCGCAGTCGGGCAGACAGCTTGTCCACTCCATGATACAGTTCTTCTTTCATACGCAATGGAGGCAGCTTAGAAACCGCTGCAACTCGCTTGGTATCCGCATACTGGGAGATATTCCCATATACACCGCCCACGATTCCTCCGATGTTTATTTCAACAGGGAAATTTTCAAACTGGACGAGAGGGGGCTGCCCTCCGCTGTTGCCGGCGTACCTCCCGACTACTTCAGCGCGACCGGTCAGCTCTGGGGCAATCCGGTATACGACTGGGATGCCTGTGCCCGCTCAGGCTACAGATGGTGGACCAGGCGTATGGCTGCCGCTCTTGAGCTGTTTGACGCAGTGCGGATTGATCACTTCAGGGGCTTCGCGGAATACTGGGAGATACCCGCCGGCGAGAAAACCGCAGCTAACGGGCAATGGGTAAAGGGCCCGGGAATCGCATTGTTCAAATCTATGGAATCCAATCTGGGCAAACTCCCCGTGGTGGCAGAGGATCTGGGGCTTATTACCCCTTCTGTGCATAAGCTCCGAAAGCTGTGCGGCTTTCCGGGGATGATTGTTCTTCAATTCGCCCTGCGGAATCCGGGCTTTTCTCTGAGTGAAGTTGATCCCTTCAGCGTTATCTATACGGGCACCCACGACAACAACACAACCGCCGGGTGGATCAACTCAACTGGAAATCAGACGGGCTTCAATTCAGCCGGTTCTGTGATTGAAATGGCCCTCTCTTCCCCGGCGGGTCTGGCAGTCCTTCCCATGCAGGACATACTTGAACTCGATTCCTCTGCCAGAATGAACACTCCTTCGGTGACATCCGGCAACTGGAGCTGGAGAATGACGGAAATGCCGGAGAGCCGGCGGACTTACCGCCGCACTTGACCTCGGGTTGTTTCTGGTCTATTCTCGTACTCGTACGGGAAGAAAGGGGAAATGTATGTTAATGCTTATCAGCGTACTTATATTTACGGGCGGCTTTGCCCCGCTGAATACAACCTCCGACGGCGGGGGTCTGGTCATAAATGAGATAATGATTGATCCTCTCGCGTCATCCTCCACAGATATGGGTCAGTGGGTTGAACTTTACAACAACAGCAGCGACTGGGTAAATCTTTCGGAATGGACCATCAGGAATCAGAGTGGTGAAGAGATACATTTTTCCTCTCATGTGATTCCACCTGATGGCTATTTTGTCGTCGGAGCCAGTGCTCTTACGGGCAACAACGGGAATTACACACCGAATGCAGTCTGGGGATTGTTTTCTCTGTCTCCCGTTGGAAGTCTGCTGTTGAGCAGCGCGGGCGGCGACTCTCAGGAATACTTCAGCTGGGACAGCAACTGGGATATTGAACCCGGAGCGTCCCTTGAAAGGCTTAACCCCGGATGGGCAGCGTCCGACCGCGAAAGCTGGCTGCACAGCACAAGCGTATACGGCGACGGAGATCTGGGTACCCCCGGAAAGCAGAACAGCGTCTTCTCCAACGGATTCGGCCAGAACACCTGGGCCTTCATAAAAGCTTTCGTCCACTGATTAATCTTTTGTAAACTTCTTCGCACTTGAGAAACTGTCCATATCATAGGAAATATTTTTGTCCGGCATTTCCTGTCTGTCCAGTCGCACATCGGCATCCCTGAAGAAAATCTCCGCGTGGGTGGAGTGATAATCGCTGAAGATTACTACCCTCTTTATTCCCGCTCCAATCAGCGCCTTGGCACAGGTGGTGCAGGGCATGTTGGTCACATAGGCAGTACCTCCGTTAATGGATACTCCATTTTTCGCTGCCTGCATAAGAGCATTCATTTCGGCATGGTTGGTGCGGATGCAATGGTTGTCAACAATAAGACAGCCTATGTCCTCACAATGCGGAAGGCCGGGAAGTGAACCGTTGTAGCCTGTCGCAAGCACATGTTTGTGTCTTACCAGTACGCACCCGCAATGCATTCTGGGACAGGTGGCTCTTTCACTGGCAAGCATGGCCAGTTTGAGGAAATACTGATCCCATGACGGTCTCATCTGCTCTCCTTTTCTTTAGTAGTCCCAGTCAATCTGTATTCCTGCTGATGTTCTGGACGGACCTTCTGTTTCACTGCTGCCGCTGCCCAGAAACTCGGCACCCTCCATGCTGTACCATGAACCCTTCAGCCGGAAAATGGCACTTTCTGAAATATGTGCAGAAACTGCTCCCTGAAGGAGTACCGAAGAATTGTACAGAGCCTGGGATCCGAATTCCCCGGGAAATGAAAGAGAATAGGCATAGATTCTGCTGTTCCAGCCATTGGTGCTGCCTGCTGCCGCTGAGACAGTGATATCCAGATCAGTCACGGGGCTGTGCTTCAGCCTGATCTCCACGCCGGTGCCGTTTTCGTCCGGATCGCTGTGGCTGATGTACCAGGCGGCAGGCACCTTCAGGGTCAGGGTAAGATCTGAAAAGGGACTCCAGGAGGCAGCAACCTGAGTTCTGAAAGTTCTTTCCTCTTCTGTCGCGGTAAGCTTGAAACGCTGAGTCAGGCTTGTTCTGTTCCCAACCCTTTCCGACAACTGAAAACCGGCTTTGAAAGAATCCTCTTCCTCCCTGTCAAGAACAAGCGCTCCCGCGTCAAGTGTAATTCCCTGTGCCGGACGCCACCTGAGCCCGTATCCAGCGCCAATCCTGTGGTTTGTGCCGAAACTTCCCGCACTGCGGGGCCAGTTGCCTGTGTACCTGCTGACGGTAAGCGCGTGACGAAAATCCGCCAGCCCTCTGCTGCCGGAAATCAAAAAGTTGAAAGTGGAATCAAGATCAGAGGCGGCCTCGCCCGTAAACACCGCATCCTCATTTTCTCCGAAAAAATCAATTCCGATCCTTGAAAAAGACTCTTCAGTGGAGTCTTCGCTCTGTTGTGTAAAGGCAAAGGAAATTCCGACAGGGCCTGAGCCGGTTCTTACAACGGCGAGTTTCTCATCAACAGCCCGTCTGTTTTCTATTTCAGTTTCCGTTCGATGAAGCCCGGAAGAACCTGTGTCAATCTTCGACCACCCCAGTACCGTGGAGATTGTTACCCTGTTAAAAAGGTATTCCACCGCTGCTCCGGTAAGAGGATCAGCATCATTCGCCCCGGGGCTTTCGGAAAGCTCCATACGCATTCTCCAACCGGGTGCTTTTGAAAGAGAAAGCGGATCTCCGCCGGACCACGGCCCCGGATGGCAGAGTATCAACCCGTGGGCAAACTGAACACGCAACGCGCCGGCGGCAGCCCTGATAACATCCGGATCGGTGTAGCTGACCCCTCCGGTAATCAGATCACCCCACTCTTCTCCGGGATCCTTTTCTGTGAGGAGAACCGTTGACCACAGTCCAAAGTCAAACCGCAGCCTTTCATAGAACGATATTGAACTGCCCCGCCACAGATTCTCAGTTATTCCGGCCGGATCGGGCCAGCTCTGTTCCGCCCTCATCCTGAAATCTCCTGAGATGCCGGTAACAAGAAGCAGTATTGCTAATGTCGCTGTCATTATACTGTAAGATAAGGCCTGAGATTTTCAAGGGTAGTGGTACCTACTCCCGGAATGTCAATCATCTGATCAATTGATCGCAGGGGACCGAAAGACTCAATGTAATTCCTTATGGTGGAAGCTTTGGATGGGCCGATACCCGGAATGTTTACCAGCTCCTCTTCGGTGGCGGTGTTTATGTTGAGGGGAAAGCTTACCGGTTCTTCTGTTTCCGGGGAGTCCGTCATTTGCAGCGGCTCGGGGTGAAAAGCTGCCGAACCGTATGCCAGGGAAATAGAATGCCCCCCGGCAAGCTGTGGATGGGTGGCGTAGCCGTACTGCATTGAAACTGCGGACAGGGAAACCTGCAGCCCCATCCCCATGCGAACGGGTGGTGTCAGCAGAGAAAACGAGAAAGAAACACCGGGGTACGGTTCTACAGATGTAACGATGGAATACTCTTCTCCGGAGTACTGATGCACTGCCGCCCCGGCGGAAACAGTTACCCCGTTCACCGGACAAACCCCTATTGCTCCGGAAACTGTTCGGGGAACAGCCCCCATTCCCGTTTCAGTAAGAGCTGAACTGTAAAGCCCTCTGACGGCCCCGCCTAAGAAAAGTCCTTTGACCGGTCTTGCTGTCAGCCCGAGATCCGCTGATACCGCTGTGCCGCTGCCGAAGCCTTCTATCTGTATTCGGTGACATGACATGGAGACACCCGCCACTATCCCTCTGCGGAGTGTCGCGGCTGAAGCCGCGGTGAAAGTTGTTTCTGAGTACCCGTTCCTGCCTGAACAGCTCATCAGACCGGCAAACGCGTATTTGTCCGTAGAGCAGCCTCCGGCAATCGCGGTTCTGTCCAGGTCTCTGAATCCGAAAGGCCTTGAAGCGGATGCAGACAGAGCTGTTCCGTCAAGAAGCCCCGCCGATGCGGGGTTCACGGAAACAGCCAGATGCGTTCGCGGAAAAAGAGCGGCAGCTACCCCCCCTGATAACCAGGGAGATTCACTCTGGGGTTCAAACGCGGCCATGGCGATTGCTAAAAGAATACAGTTCATAATTATCCCTTCTTGCTGTCAGTTACCGCCATAAACGATACAAATACAAGAGGGAATTGACTGGAGAGGTATTTGTGTTCATTATAGATAAAATGTTTGATATGTTCCCTGCGGAGAAAAGAGGAGTAATGCGTTTACCACTGGCAGCAGTAGTAGTTGTTTCGTTACCGCTGATCGCGGTTGCCGGGGGTCTGCCTTTTTCTCATTACGGCCTGCTGGATACACCCACCGCATCACTGCTCAAGCACACCGAAGTGGTTTTTTGCGCAGGAGGAACTGCCTACTCACTGGAGGATTCCGCTGGAGTTTCAGACATGAATGCCGCTGTTGCAGGATACCTGGAAATCGGTTTGTTCGGAAGAGGGCAGATCGGAGGAACATACCTGGGGCAGGCTGGTTTTTCCGGAACCGCAAGGGGTCTTATACTCAATGAAACCATCACCAGACCCGGAATATCACTGGGAGTTGAAAACATAATCGGCGAGAAGAACTACGAATTCTATCGCAATCCAGGCGACAGCCTCTATCATTACCCCAATGCACAGAATTTCAGCGTGTACGGATTGATAAGCAAAGATTTCAGCTACTTTGTTTCATTCCCGGTCTGCCTGAACATCGGCTTTGGTACCGGCCGTTTCGTACAGTCGGCTGATGCCGTTGATGGATTGGAGAACCCCGTACCCGGCCTCTTCGGAAGCCTTCTGGTTCACCCCAGCACAGCCAGCGAAGTAATAGTGGAATGGGATGGTCGGGATCTGAACGCGGGAGGAATCTACAGGGTAAACAAAAACTTCACAGTGATGGCCGCCGCTTCCGAGCTGGAACACCTCTTTGCGCCCAGCGATTCAACATCCAACCGCCAGGATGTTATGCAGAACACAAAATTCACTATAGCCCTGCAGATCACCCTCGGGCCATTCCTCGATCGCACAGAGCTGGACCCGTACGAAAGGCTCAGATACACTGACGATGATGAGGCTCTTCAACAGCTTGAGGAGTACAGAGCTCGTGCCCGTGAAGAAATACAGGAAATGGAAAATACCATTCGCTGATTTTTCCGTTGACAGTGACACAAAACTCTGCAATCTTACACGGTCAGAGAGTTTAACTAAATAATATCAATATTAGACTGAAAGTGATATAATGGCACGCCTGGGAACCTTCGACTGCGAACGAATAATGAAAAGAACCAGGCTGAGCCGGCTGGCTGTGGCTGTTCTTGAGAGCAGATTTCCCGACGCGAAAGATCCTGTCAACCAGTGGCTGCCCTCGAAACCGGATTGGGGAAAGCTTCTTCCCGATCTGGATATCCTCGCGGAAGAGCTTAATGCTTTAAAAAAGCGAAAGGGCAAAATTGTCCTTTACGGTCACGATGACATGGACGGAGTTACCGGAATATTCGTAGGCCTTCGAATTCTCCGAAATGAAGGGTTTCATGTTATACCCATTGTCCCCCGAAGAGATATTGAGACGTACGGCATAAGACCCGGGAGGCTCAGGGGGGTACTGGATCCGGGAGATCTTCTGCTGACTGTTGACTATGGATGCAGCGCAGTTGAAGGAGTTACATGGGCAAGAGAACTCGGCGCCAGAATTGTCATCACAGACCACCATACTCTTAATCCCCCGCTGCCTCCTGCGCATGGAATGGTTGATCCTCAGGTTACCGGCGGAGCGGCGGCGGATCTTGCCGGTTGCGGTGTGCTTTACGCAGCACTCTCCTACATCTTTCCCAAATGGGATAACGACCCTCAGCTGCTGGCCGCGGTAGCTCTGGGCACTGTAAGCGATCGTGTGCCGTTCACAGAGTGGAATCGATACCTCCTGCACTGTTTCTCTGTTATCGACACATCAAAACTGACTGAAGGACTCAAGCTTCTTCTGAAGAAGTGGCCCTGCCGAAAACATGCCTGGACCGGAGCAATGATTCGGCAGCAGATTACAAGCACCATAGGAAAAGGAGACAGCTCCGGTATTTCTTCAATGATAGACTTCATGTTCAGTTATGATGCCGCCTGGTGCAGAAACCTCTGGGATACAATGCGCAAAAGCAGCGAAGAGAGAGGGCATCTCCTCGGCGATGTGGTTACCAGAGCCATAAAGCTGAAGGATTCGGAAGCAGACGCCCTTGGCATGATTCTTGTCTTTCTTGAAGATGCACCGGACGGAATGGGCGGAACTCTGGCCAGCCGTTTGTGCAAGATCTACCGCAGAGGAGCCATTATTGTTACCCGCCGGGAGGACGGCAAGCTCATGGGAGACACCAGATCCATCGGTGACTGGAACATGGCGGGCTTCCTTGTGAGCATGAGAGACATTTTTTCCAGTGCCGGAGGACACTACCGGGCAGCGGGCTTTGCCTACGAGGGTACCGACTGGCCGGAGCTCAGAGAACACCTGATCAGTCACATGATTGATTACCCCACCAATCCTGTTCCCGAACCTCACATTGATCTTGTTCTGGATACACTCCCGGAGCCCGGACAGTTCACCTGCCTTGCACCCTTCGGCCCCGGCTTTCTGCCTGTGGCGGTAAAAGTAGGCTCGCTTCGCTATCTGCTTCACCTGAACAACAGGGGGCAGGCGAACTGGTGCATCACCGAAGACAGCGGCGAGTAGAATGAAAAAATATCTGGTGACAGGCTGCGCCGGTTTCATCGGCAGTACCCTCACAGACAGGCTTCTTTCTGAGGGCGCTTCCGTTATCGGCATAGATATCTTCCGGGATTACTACGATGTAAGCATAAAAAGACACAACACAGCATCAGCTTTGAAAAATCCGTCTTTTACCCTCATTGAAAAGGATCTCTCCGCTGATCTTGAATTCCTGAGCGAATTCATTGACAGATCCGATGAACTGGTTATCTATCATCTCGCGGCTCAGGCCGGAGTAAGAAAGTCATGGGGCACCGATTTTCGCATATACACACGAGACAACATAGACGCCACACAGAATCTTCTTGAATGGGCTCATTCCAGAGGAGGTGTGAAGAACTTTGTCTATGCTTCTTCCTCTTCCATCTACGGGATTCCGGTTGACCTTCCAATGACTGAAGACCATACTGTTCCCGCCCCGCATTCTCCCTACGGCGTAACTAAACTTGCCGCTGAAAATCTTGTAAGGCTCTACACCGCCAACATGGGGCTGCCCTCTGCCAGCCTGCGTTTCTTCACAGTCTATGGACCCCGTCAGCGGCCGGATATGGCCTTCAACCGATTCATCCGGGCTGCTTCTGATGGAAAACCCATAGGGGTATTCGGCAACGGAAAGCAGACAAGAGATTTTACCTACATTGATGACATCGTCAATGGTTTGAGGCTTGCGGAAAACTCCATAAGGGGTCTGGCAATGAACCTTGGCGGAGGCAACCGCGTTACTCTGCTGCATGCCATTGAAACTCTTTCAAATGTCATGGGCAGAAAGATCGAAATCGAGTTTTCAGAGAGCAAACTGGGCGATGTCCCTGACACCTGGGCATCAGCGGAACTGGCTCTCACGGAAATGGGCTGGAAGCCCTCTGTCTCTCTCGAAGAAGGTCTCTCCAGGGAAATCACCTGGTTGATGTCATAGTTTTAACTGTAAAAGTCCAGCTGTACTCTCCCGCAATTTCTCCGTCAGCTCCCGGAATCCACACCTTCGCGGTGTATTCTCCATCCTGGAGAAATTCGTTCACGGAAAACTGAATGATGTTTCCGTCAACCACAAAGGGCGCCAGCTCATTCCCGGACAACTCACCGACAGCGGTCCAGCCCGGTGTGGGATTCTCAAAATCCGCAAAGAGTTGAAGAATCGGAGTGTGATCGTACACAGACCCTGACGGATAAACCGAGCTGAAGACCACGGCCGGTCTGAGGGGAATGTCTATCACAAAGTTTTCCTTCGTTTCGTTGCCTGCGGAATCAACAGCGCAGATTTCCACTAAAACAGTCTCTCCGGAGAGTGGAAGAACATCAATCCTCTTATTCCATATTGAATCCCCCCTGAGCACCAGCTCCGCACTCTCCAGTGTATCCACGGATAAGACGATTTTCTCTATTCCCGACAGCGCGTCAGCACATTCAACCTCAATCAGTACCTTCATCGTTGAAGAATCAACTTCAGCGGAGAGAATGGAAAGTTCCGGGGGAATGCTGTCCGGATAGATGTTCCATTCAATGCTCTCTATCAGCTCACCATTGTCCTGAAATATCTGCACTGATCCGTCTGTGAAAGCGGCAATATCTGAGGGCGCTTCAAAAAACCACCGGTCATCAATCTTCTCCGGGTGGATGGTACTGTTGCCGCCCCGGAGATAAATATCTTCACTCTCAAATGAAGTTTCGAGACTGAAAAGCTGTGGCACGCTTCTCAGATGCCCTGCGGGCATCAGTGAATGAACTGTGAGCATCTCCGGCTTAAAAGAAAGACCCAGGTCTATCATTCCTCCGTCTTCATCAACCTGCCAGCCGTGAAGGTAAATCCAGTACACTGCTGAAGTGTCAGGTTCCGACAGGAAAATACTCTCATTGGCAGTCGGTGATGTGGATTTTGTTACCAGCTCAGACATACCGTCTACTGTCCTGTTTGCGTTGCGATCCACAAAAAGGAAAAGATCAAGATCAAGATCGGATTCATTGCTGGCGGTTCCAATGCTCAGACTTCTTTCCCCGGAGGGTATTCTGAATGGACCGATAATCTGTTCGGACGAAAGGGGCTCCTCGGGATCATCCTGGTGAAGTTCAATATCCTCATAGAATGTGATCCAGTTCAGGTTGCCATCGAGGCTTTCAACGCTGCCGCCTGAAAGACGCGGATCGGCAGCGGGTTCTCTGGACGCGGGCTGTTCAGCAAGCCAGGCTGAGACATCGTTTGAGATTTCAACAGGGTCGGAATGCTCCCGCGAAGCGAGTTGATACTCCCGCCAGGCAAACAGACTGTTCCTGTTGTCAAGTACGGCGAAACAGGTATCTCCCGGCTCCGGAATGAACGGCTTCCGTACCGCGTTGCAGTTAAGCCCGTTTCTGTAGGCACTGAAGTTTCTTCCGTCCATGTACATCAATTCACCGGCGACTGCAGTCTCTCTCCGGGCAATCCAGTCGGGATTTCTGAATAAGTTTTCGTTATCTTCTTCACCAATTGAGTAGAGAGACCCCGTAAAGTACGGAACCGGGTAAAGTTTTTCCATCACGGGAATACCCGGCGACGAGTCTGAAGCAGGCAGTGAGACCTCCTGTTTCTGCGGTATCCTGCGCGGCACAGTGTAGTTTACTGTGTAGTGCCTGTCCTCTGTAAAACCGATATTTGAACTGCCTGCCGATCCAAAGGCAGAAACAACATCAATGGTATACCCCCCGTTGGGCTCCCAGCCCAGATCAAAGGTGCAGATTCCAGACTCATCAGTGTAATCGAATACAGTCACAGAGTTTGCGTTCTCCCAGTGTGACCTTGCCATAACCATGGCTCCGCCTGCCGGAATACCATCCGGATCCGCTACCAGAATATCCACCCGGGCAGTAGCCGTGTATCCGGAGTCTCCCTCCATGTAACCTGACCCCTCCGGAGTCAGAACACTGCCGGTTACCGACCAGACCTCTCCCTCCGGGCCAAAGGCTGATATGGTGGATATTGTTTTGCGGTCGTGATTTACTCCCTCGCCCGATACCCATAAATTCCCGATTCCTGAAATTCCGTAGTTAATATCCCAGTGGTTCCATCTTCCGCTTGCGGGATCAAGGTAGTGACTCCATTGATGGTCTTCTCCCCTGCATCCAACTACATAAGCGGGGATGAAAAATGTGCGGCACAGCGCGGTCTGCAGAATTGACTGCTCTCCGCATGAACCATAGGCCTTTTTGTATATCACCATTGGCTGCAGATCGTTGGTAAGATACCCGAATGTCATCAGGCCTTCAGGCTGGGAATGCGACTGGAAATTGCACAGACGGACAACAGCTTCATCAAAGGTCTCTGCATCCATGATTCGCTCTTCAAGAATTCTTCCTCCGGAACTGTCTGAAGGAATAAACTCCCGCCAGAAAACATGATCCGGCGATCTGCCGTACAGGCTGTCAGGCTCATAATTCAGCCATTCCGCAAACGAAGTGGAAGCTGTATCCCGCGGAGTGCTCCAGTATTCAGCGTCAATCCACGCCGGAACCTCAAACAGTATTCGCGGGTGTACTATGAACCGGTAGTAGCTCTCGTCTGAAATCTCCACCCATCCGTCTTCAGTCGTTCTCAACTGACAGATTGTTCCTTCCGTGGAATCAAGCAGACTGACATAATCGAGCTTCTCCGCCATTTCGTACAAGCTGGAAGCGTTAACCGTAAACAGATCACAATCATCTTTCTCATACATGGCCCGCAGCACATCAGCGGGTGTATGCGCGATGCAGTAGGCTATTTCGTCTCTGTACCGGGGCTCGGCATTGATAATCTCTCTGGAAAACGCGTTGACAATCCGGGAGCCCGATGGAGACCTGAACACTGAATACGGAGGGAAGTACCTTGAGTAGTAGGACTCGATATCCGAAACGGCGTTATTGGGTTCAAAACTCCAGGAAAAACTCTCAAGGAACCGGGAACCGTCAAAACTCTTTTCAAAAAGAACCAGAGAGCCGGAGGAGTTTCCTGCTATGAGTTCTTCTCTGCCGTCGCTATCCATATCAAAAAAGACAGGTGTTGAATATTCCCCTACATCAATGGAAGAAAATTCGGAGTCTTCCGTGCAATCAACCCAGTCACCGCCGCCGCTCCGGGAAAAATACCTCAGTGTCCCGTCCGCGGAGCCAAAAACCAGACCGTCTTCCCAGAACGCGGGAGCCCCTGAGGGGATCAGGGGAATGCCGTCTATCCGTGCCCAGTAACTATGAAACCCGTTCTCCTGACCGGGAAGACAGTAGACCCCGCCTTCCTTTGTTCCCGCGACCAGATCGGGAAAGTCGTCTCCGTTCATAAAAGCAGTTGTGAGATTCGGATATGTACCGGGAACCGGCGGAATATCCAGCATGCGGAGGGAGTCAGAGTCCTGCCCGACCTCGAAAAGAACCCCGTGCCGGGTCGCGCAGATAACTGTGATTTCACCGCGGATATCCACAGAAACGGGAGATATGTTTAAAAGCTCCTGTTCGTTAAGAGGAACACTGGAAGTGATCCATTCCAGAGACATCAGGTTCTCTCCAGTGTCTGATGTGTAAAACCTCAGACCTTCCTGCTGTGTTCCAACCGCGAAAACCAGAACAGAATCATTGAGTGCAAATATCGCGGGCGAGCTGAATGCCCCAGCGTTCATCGAGAACACCATACGGGATTCTGAAGAGAACGGCAGGAAACACGGTGCTTCCACAGTTCCGCGATTCCTGAAGACAAGTGTATTCCCCGAGCCCGTTCCCACAACAAGATCAGCAAGACCGTCACCCTCCATGTCACCAAGGGCCGTGCCGGTAACATCCGCGACATCAAAACCCTCGGTTATCTGAAGTATGGAATCTCCACTGCAAAGAGTCAGCACACCCTCATCACTGAAGTAAGAAGAGTCAGGGCTGCCGTCATTATTAATATCACAGGTCTTTCGCAGTTCAATTAAATCTGTCATCTCCGTGAATTCCAGCCAGTTCGGAGCTGTGAACGCCCTTAAGCCGGATTCCGATTCCAGAATCAGATCCTCAAGCCCGTCCCCGTTCACATCCGCAAATGCGGGTGCTGCCGGCATTTCACTATGTACATCCAGATAAAGCAGATCTGTAAATCTTGTCGCAAGGTCAGGCCTCAGCCACTCCGCGCTGAGCTGAACTGCCTGCATGGCTGAATCGGGCAGGATATTGCTGAAGCCATGCAGAGGACCCGGCGCGATGGTATGAACTGTTTCAAAATCACTGAATTCTGCTGAGCCGGTAAAAGCTGACCAGGCATAGCCCCCCGGAGGAACAAGGATGGCCCCATACAAGGCAGACACTGTTCCGGTAACAGACAAAAGAACTGTGAACAGTATCCCTGCCGCAAAAGTCATTCCCAAACCTCCAGTGATTTATCTTCCGTGAAACTGCATATCTCTCTCTGTCTGCCGCGAATCCGGTTTATTCAAACATCTTATGGGCATTCTCATGTTGTAACTCTGCCATCCGCAGTACTATATTGTCCCCCGTGCAGCCTCTATACTGCCCCGGAAATTGTGCTGTATCTAACATACATTTTTCACTGCCGGAAAAGAATTGGAGACCATTGTGAAATCGCTGATTTTCATCATTCCCGCTATCCTGGCTCTCTCCTGCAACTCAAACGGCTCGGAAGAAGAAACCATAATCCCTGAAATCACCGTGGAGGAAACTGTCTCCGAAGAACTCCCTGTTATTACGGAAACAGACACCGGCATGATGTATGTCCTGCGGAATGAAAGTGTCGGACTCTTCGAGATAGGAATTACGCAGGAGAAAGTTGAAGAGCTTGCTCCCGAGTACGGCAATGTGGAGATTACGGAAATTGACCTGATGACAGAAGGAATGCCCGCTCCCGCTCTTCAGCTGACTTTCGACAATTCAGGAGTCATTATCCTTCAGATAAATGAGAGTGATTTAACTGTGTACAGGATTGAGGTCTATTCTGACCTGTTTACCACAGAAGAGGGAATTGGAATCGGATCCTCCTATGATGATCTTGAGAGCAACTACACATTTGACGGTATAGCATGGGGTGACGATGGAAATCCTCTTGTTATCGTCCCGGAAGCCGGTATGTCATTCTTAATTGAGCCAGGAGACTGGTGGCAGATGGGAAATGTCGAGGGCGATATCCCGGGAGACACTGAAGTTACAGCAATAATTCTCTGGTAATCAACTACAGAAAGGATATTTGATGAGACACTTTTTCCTGCTGACGCTACTACTCATTGTCCCAACAGCAACCCTGGCTGAGACTGAATTAATCACACTGGACAACGGCCTTCGAGTCATTCTTGAGGAGATGCACTTCTCCCCCACAGTTACTGTACTGGTTCAGTATCAGGTGGGAGCAATAAATGAAACCGCCGAGCTTTCCGGTATAAGTCATTTTACGGAACACATGATGTTCAACGGCACGGCGGACATGCCGGGGCCCAGATTCTGGCAGCTGGTGCAGAAAAACGGCGGGCGGGCCAACGGTGGAACCGGAACTGACCATACCACATACTTCATCTACCTCCCTGCTTCCAAACTGGAAGAGGGCCTCAGAATGGAAGCAGACCGCATGCAGAACTGCCTGATGGATTCCGCGGCCATCGCCCAGGAAATAGGCGTTGTCATGGACGAGTGGCGGATTTATCAGGATTCTCCGGACGGAGTTCTTTACTAC
>JAUVIS010000018.1 GCA_030592635.1 Candidatus Fermentibacteraceae bacterium
CTGTGAATATGAATATGTTTATGGTTAATATTTCCCGTATATCTGACTCTAAAATAGGCGATGAAGTAATAATAATTGGCAAGCAATACGATTTAGAAATTAAAGTATCCGCTTTTAGTAATATTAGCGATGAGCTTAATTATGAAGTATTGGCTCATTTGCCAAAAGATATCAAACGAAAAGTAATTTAAAAACAAATAAAATATGAATCGCAGTAGATAACTGCTTGTACTGCATAATGTTCAAGAGTTATTTGTCAAACTTCCCAACGACCCTGCCGAGGAGCTCTTCGATCTCGGCCAGAGGAAGGTTGTTGTCGAGCATGGATTCTATTGCCATGGGGATAAAAGCATCGCCGGCAAGGATTGCTTCAGCGGGTTCCAGGCCGGGAGGGTACTTTGTGTGAACAGCAAGCGCGGATTGGATCAGCAGTTCAGCTTCAGTAGAGAATTCCTTGTTGAGGAGGGCGTTTTTCAGAACTTCCCGCCATCTTTCCGGAAGGTCTGCTGTTGCGTTGTTGATTCTTGTTAGTGCCTCTTCCTTCACCGTGATTCCTTTTCACTTGAGAATCGCATCAGTCTGTAAAGTTGCTCTCTCAGAGTCTCCATGGAGTACGGGCCTGTCAGTTTTCCATCGAAGGCCAGCCTGAGCCTTCCTGTCTCCTCGCTGACTACCACAATCACTGCGTCAGTTCTTTCGGCAAGCCCCTTCGCCGCTCTGTGTCTTGTTCCCAGAGCAATTGTATCTGTGCCCGGAAGTGTAAGAGGCAGGATTGCTCTAGCCATGATAATACTATCCCCTCTTATTACAAGAGCTCCGTCGTGGTAGGGGCCGGGGGGAGTCAAAAGGGCTTCAAGAAATTTCGCGCTCACCGGCAGGTCGTTCAGATCGTGAGCGTCTTTGCAGTAGGGAGTGATGTTCTCTTCCCGGGTGAGAACCATTAAACCACCGTATCCCCTCTCCCTCAGATAGTTGCATGTCTCAAGAATTGCTTCCACCGATTTCATTGTATCTTCATCAGTCTTATGATGTCTTAAGTCCAGAAATTCTATCCTGCTGAGGTATCGCCCGAAGCGAGTGAGAATGTCCCTCACTTCCTGACTGAAAATCACAATCAGAGCGAAGATGATTACAGATGCCAGTTTCCCTGTAATCAGGCCAATAGAATAGAAGCCAATCGCGTTCAACAGAACACTTGCGCCCCATACAAGAACCACGGCGATGATTACACGCATCACCGGCTGACCCCAGATGGCTCTGAGAAGCAGCCATACAAGATAGGTAATAAGGGCTATATCAAGAATCTGTATCAGCCAGAAAGATGAGAAAAACGAATGGCCAAGCAGATTCATGATATTCCTCTGAGGGCAGCGGACACCTTGAAAGCTGCCACTGCGCCCGGGACATCATGTACCCTTATCATATCTGCTCCGCTGGTCAGTGCCGTAACAATATGGGTAACGGAATCACGCTGATTCGCTGTGTCAATTCCTGTAATGCTTTTCAGAAAACTCTTTCTGGAATGACCAAGCAGAACCCTGCATCCGGTGAAAAATCCGATCCACTCAAGCGAACGGATCAGAGCAAGGTTATCTTCCAGTCTTTTCCCAAACCCGATACCTGGATCCACAAAAATCATCTCCCGGGGTAAGCCTGAGTTTACAAGAACTTCAATCCTGGACTGAAGATAATGCGCAACCTCCCCGGTCGCATCCCCGTAGCAGGGATTTGCCTGCATAGTCTCCGGAGTGCCTTTCATGTGCATTATGGCAACAGGCACATCCATGGAAACTGCCAGTTCCGCCATGCCCGGTGTTTCCATTCCGTTGATGGAGTTGATCATGCCTGCTCCTGCTGTAATGGCGGCTTCCGCGACCTCCGGAATACAGGTATCTATGCTTATCGGTACCGGGGAGCGTTCTCTGATCGCCTGAATAACCGGTATAACTCTTTCCTGCTGCTCATCTGCCGGGATCGCCCTTGAACCTGGCCTGGTGGACTCTCCGCCAATATCAATAACTGCCGCGCCGGCCTTTTCCATCTCAACTGCCTGATCCGCCGCGTCCTGAGTTGAGAAATAGTTCCCCCCGTCGCTGAATGAGTCGGGAGTGACATTCAGTATGCCCATAATCAGCGGAGTTTCAGAGTACGCAAGTTTCCTGTTGTTCACTTTCAAAAATTCCGGTCGGGTGTCTTCTGCTGTGTATTCCCTTATCCGGGTAGCAATTTCATCAAGACCAAAGGGTTGATTTTTGAGAGAATCACAACCTCTCCGGAGTGCTGCGGGTGTGCCGTAAACAATTGCTCCGGATTTTTCCGTCCTGCAGGTTAGAACCTCTCTGTGCACAAGAGCGTCCGCACCGCCGGAGAGCATACACTGCTTCAAAATGGAAGCTGCGGGGCAGGGCAGTTCGTCTATCCTGATTGTGATGATTCTGTCTCTGAGGCTGACCCTCGGCAGACAGCCCGAGTCAGCTCCCACAACATCAATCAGGCTTTCCCATGGAAGACCCCGTCCTGAACTGAGCAGCCTGATGGAACTCACCGTCCTCTGATGCTCCTTCCTATAAGAGAAAGGGCCTCACTTCTTGTTTCCGGACGCTTCAGATATCCACGCATGGCGCTGGTAACAATGCGGCTGTCTCTTTTCTTTACTCCCCGCATAGCCAGACACATGTGCTCGGCTTCCATGACCACCATGACTCCCTTTGCCTTGAGCTCATCCATAAGGGTGTTGGCTATCTCCGTGGTAAGCCTCTCCTGAATAGTGGGTCTGGCAGCAAGGGTCTCCACAAGTTCCACAATTGCGCTGAGACCTGCGATTCTGTCATCTGCAGGGAGGTAGACAACATCACATCTGCCCAGAAATGGAAGAAGATGGTGTTCACACATTGATGAAAAGCTGATGTCCTTCACAATAATCATCTCATTCTGATCCTCTTCGCTCATGACAGTCATGGGACTCCTTGACTCGGGATCAAGCCCCCTGCACAGCTCACTCATGGACAACGCTACCCTTTCAGGAGTTCTCTGTATTCCGGGACGATCAGGATTCTCCCCTATCCCCTCCAGAATCAGTCTCACTCCCTGTTCCACTTTCTTCAGATCCATCATTATCCACCTCCTCTTCACTGCTGCTCTCTTTGTCTTCAACCGGAGGTTCATCGGAATCAGGGGAATCCAGTTCGGGGAATTCCATTTCGGGACGAAGTTCAGCCAGTATCTCTCTTATCTCCGAGCTGGAAACAGTTTCCTTCTCCAGAAGATCCTCCGAAAGCCTTTCAACAATATCCCTGTTCGCCTCTAGAATGGTCATAGCAGCCTTGTAGGCCTCTCCCATGATTCGTCTTATCTCGTCATCTATCACTCTTGCGGTATACTCGCTGTAGCTCTTTGTTCTCGCGAAATCGCGACCGAGAAATACCGGGCCGTGTTCTTCTGAAAACGAAACCGGACCGATTTCAGGGCTCATTCCCCAGTTGCACACCATTTTTCTGGCGAGGTCTGTTGCTCTGTCAAGATCGTTGCCCGCGCCGGTGCTCATGGTGTCAAGAAACATCTTTTCCGCTCCGCGGCCACCAAGCAGACGAGCCAGTACCGTTTCACAGTACTCCAGCGAGTAGTTGTGCCTTTCCGCCTTGGGCAGAAAGCTGGTTACTCCCAGGGCCTGACCTCGGGGAACAATGGTTACTTTGTGGAACGGGTCTGATTGAGGGCTGAAAATATTCACAATGGCATGACCGCTCTCGTGCACAGCGGTAAGTTTTCTCTCTTCCTCTGTCATCACCATGCTTCTTCTCTCTATGCCCATGATGATTCTGTCAACAGCGTTCTCAAAATCAGGCATTTCGATAGAATCAGCGTCTCTTCTTGCCGCGTGAAGAGCCGCTTCATTGGCCAGTGACTCAAGATCAGCTCCGCTGAAACCGGGAGTTCTCCGGGCAATTACGGACAGCACAACCTCTTTGTGAAGAGGCATTCTGGCAGTGTGTACCTTCAGGATAGCCTCGCGACCCTTAACATCAGGCATACCAACAGTAATCCTTCTGTCAAAACGACCGGGACGAAGCAGAGCGGCGTCAAGAACATCAGGCCTGTTGGTTGCCGCAATAACAATCACCCCCTGATTGTCAGCAAATCCATCCATTTCAACCAGAAGAGCATTCAGGGTCTGTTCCCGTTCATCATGCCCCCCGCCGAGACCGGTTCCCCTCTGCCTGCCCACTGCGTCAATCTCATCAATGAAAATAATGCTGGGAGACTTGGCCTTTGCCTGAACGAAAAGATCCCGCACACGGCTGGCACCCACTCCAACGAACATCTCCACAAAATCAGATCCGCTCATGGAGTAGAAAGGCACTTTTGCCTCACCTGCGACTGCGCGGGCAAGAAGGGTTTTGCCTGTTCCGGGAGGTCCTATCAGCAGAACGCCCTTGGGAATTTTACCGCCAAGCTTCTGGAATTTGGCCGGCTCTTTCAGAAATTCAATAACCTCTTCAAGCTCCTGTTTGGCCTCATCACATCCGGCAACATCCTCAAATGTATTCTTGGGCCGATCTCCGGTGATAAGCTTGGCTCTGCTCTTGCCGAAACTGAACGCCTGCCCGCCGCCGGACATTCTTCTCATTATAAATATCCAGAGAATGATGAAAAGAAGAATAGGGCCGATATTTATCAGTACGGCCATAAGGCCGCTGGGGCCCCTGCCGGACACATCAACACCGTATTCTCTGAGAATACTGACAGAGCCGGCATCCTCAAACGGAACAAAACTTGAGTATTTCAGGTATTCCTGCACAGCAGTATCGTCACCCAACCGCTGAGGAGAACGGAATTCACCTTCAACATCTCCCCCCGTGGAAAGAACCGCGTTTTTTACCTTACCGTCGCGGGCAAAGTCCAGCAGCTCGGAATAGGTAACGGAAACTCTGTCAGAACCGGAACCAAGAAATATCACCAGCACATACGCGAGAAGCCCGAGCATGACCCACATGGTGACTGTGCGGAAACTGCACCCCGCAAGCCCGGGTGGCGGGGTTGGTATTGGAATCTTCTTCTTCTCGGGAGGCGTTTTCTTTTCACTCACTGTGCGATTTCTCCGTTTCTTCCCTCAATGCTACAATATCAGGCAGATTCCTCCAGAAGCCACCGGGGCCATCCAGCCCGTACCCCACAACAAATTTGTCGGGGATTGTGAAGAGGGTTCTATACAAATCCACTTCCACGGTTCTTCTTGAAGGCTTATCCAGAAGAACAACGCTGCGGATTGATCTCGGGTTTCTCGATTTAAGTAATTTCTGAATATACGCCAGCGTAAGGCCGGTGTCTACAATATCTTCCACAATCAGCACATTCTTGTCGTGAAGCGGAAAGGAAGTATCAAGAGTCAAACGGACTTCTCCGGAAGAAACCGTCTCAGCACCGTAGCTGGCTGCTCCCAGAAATTCTACCCGTACCGGCACCTCCATCACTCTAATGAGATCCGCCGCGAACATGAAGGCCCCCCGGAGAAGGGGAATAACAACGACTTCTTCGCCGGCATACAGCTCGGTAAGCTCTGCTCCAAGTTTCTTTATTTTTTTCGAAATCTCTGAAGCTCTTACCAGAACATCATACTCAACATCCATCAAAACCTCCCGGGACCTCTGGCTTCAACGCAAACCAGTTCATCCTCTGCAACAAGCCTTTTCCCTCCGGGGAGAATGTGTTTTCCTCTTCCTCCACGGTTTAGCCAGTTCAATATCTTCTGAAATTCCTCAAATCCGTTTCTTGGTTTTCCCGCCATCTGCCAGAGCGTCAGAACTCCCAGTACACCGGGCATCTCAAGGAGTTCCCCTCTTGCTATACTGTCATCCTCTGTAAGAAGCCCTTCAAGCTGATCCTGCAGATCCCTCCACCCGCTCAGAAGGGCACCGGAGCGGCAGATCCCGGATACTGCTTCCGGGAAATGATCCTCCAGAACAGGCATCACTCCAAGCCGCAATCTGTTCCTTGACATTTCCGTGTCCCTGTTGCTGGAATCCTCTGTCCAGTTGTGACCCTTCTCCTTCAGCCAGTTTCTTATCTCTGTGCTGTGCATATCCAGCATGGGTCTGCGTACCGGCCCAACCCCTCTGTAGTCCATGCCCCCGAGTCCACGGAGTCCTGATCCTTCAAAGAGTCTCATAAGGATGGTTTCCGCCCGGTCACTTGCGGTGTGCGCCACGGCGACGATTCCCGGTTGTTCCCGGTAAATACTCTGTCGAGTGGAACTCCATCTGCTCTCCACGGATCCTGTTGAGTCAGTATCAGGACACTCGCAGCGGAAAGGAAGCTCGAACTGCTCCGCCAGACTGCGCACAAAAGATTCATCGCCGTCCGCGGCGGCTCTAAGCCGGTGGTTGATGTGAAGAACATCAACCTGCCATTCCCTTGCATGTGCAAAGCGATCAAGGAGATATAGCATAGCCACAGAATCAGCTCCACCGGACACGGCAGCAGTTACCCGGCTTCCCCCCGGAAGCAGCGATTCCCTGACAATGGTGCCGAGAAAGACTTTTTCTAATACCCTCATAATTCTAATATAATCCCTTGTGTAGGATGTCCGTGAAAAATCCGAATAGTGAGAACCGCAGATGAAAGGTTTTTTATGAAAACTGAAAGCGGCCCTGTTGAGCTGGACAGAGATATTGTACACAGGAAACCGGAGGAGAAGACTGGAAAAAGGTTAAAGAAAATTCCCTTGTCTCACATTGTTGGTACAACAGGAGTGATTCTTATTGCAGCCCTTCTTTTCATAAACCCCGATAACGAAAAATTCATAGATTCCCCGCCGCTGGAAGAACAGATGGAGAGAGATTCGATTACTGCCGGGGCGGAGAGAATCGAGCGATACCTGAACAATTATGATTCGCTTCCTGATCCGGATGACATTTCTCTTCCTTCAGGCTTTGTATACGAAAAGGAGGATGAACTGCTATGGTCTATTGAAACTGAAGCAGGTCTGTACTATTCCTCCGATATGGATCTGGGGGCTTTTGGAAGGGGAGAACTGTGAACACTGACAGGTCAACCGGTTTCACCCTGATCGAACTGATAATAGTAGTGGTTATTATCGGAATTCTTGCCGCAATTGCCATTCCGAAATTTCAGGATGTAACTGCAAGTGCAAAGCATGCCGCGTGCCACTCCAATCTCAGAAACATCGTAGGTGCTCTCAACATGTATGCGGCAGACAACAATGAATATCCCGGTGCTTTCCAGGGACACAAATGGAGAAAACTGAATTATATTGAAGATTATATTCATGCTGATCTGCGCTGCCCTGCTGCAGGAAACACCTACAGATTCAGAATTAACGGCCGCGAATACAACCTTGTCAGAGTAAGAGGCTGGCATGCAAATTGCGTAAGAAACCACGGAGAATATGTAAACAGTGTTTATCGTCCGTAATTTATGGTGTTATGAATATACTGGAGAGGATAGAATGACAACAGACGGTTCCAGCCACAATGAAAAACCTGCACTCCACAAAGCACTGAGGTTTCCCGATCTTTTTGCCATTGCCACGGGAGCCATGATAAGCTCGGGTTTGTTTGTGCTGCCGGGACTTGCCTACTACTACGCGGGGCCGTCCGCGGTTCTGGCCTATGTACTGGCCGGGATTCTCATTCTGCCGGCGCTTTTCAGCAAGGCGGAGTTAACCACTGCAATGCCCAAAGCTGGAGGCGATTACTACTATATAGACAGATCTCTGGGGCACATGGCCGGCACAATCGCAGGCCTGGCAGCATGGTTCAGTCTCAGTATAAAAACCGCTTTTGCCTTCGTGGGTATCAGGGTGTTTCTTGAAGTTCTGTTTCCGGAAGTGAACAGTCTGGGAGTAACTCTTGTTGCGCTGGTTTTCTTTACCCTGCTGAACCTCCGTGGCGTATCCCATGCGGGAAAGGCTCAGATTTTCATGGTAGCCGGGCTGCTTCTTATTCTGCTTTCCTTTTCTGTACTGGGAAATCTGCATACCTCCGCAGCAAAAATGGTTCCCTTCGCAACCGGGGGCATAAAGGGCATTCTAAAAGCTACCGCACTTATCTTTGTAGCCTTCGGAGGGCTCACAAAGGCCGCAAGTGTCGCCGAGGAAGCAGCCGATCCGAAACGGGACATTCCCCGGAGCATGATAACCTCACTGTCAGTTGTCACATTCCTCTATTTCACCTCGGTAATGGTCTGCGTGGGAACTCTTGACAGAAGTGTACTGGCTTCCTCCATGACCCCTCTGTCCGATGCGGCGAAAACATTCGCAGGAAACCCGGGATTCATTATTCTTGCCCTTGCCGCAGTTTTCGCCTTCCTCTCGACTGCAAACGCGGGAATTCTGGCTTCAGCAAGATTCCCCCTGGCGATGAGCAGAGATCGATTGATACCCTCTTTAGTTGGAAGAATCGGATCCAAAAGAGGAACACCGTGGTTTTCTATTGTCCTCACCAGCCTGTTTATTGCTGCCATGCTTTTTCTCGATTTTGAGAGACTTGTAAAAATGGCCAGTGCCATGCAGATATTCCTCTTCATGCTTACGAACATTGTTGTAATAGTCATGAGGGAAAGCCGCATTCATACATACAGACCATCGTTCAAGAGCCCCCTGTACCCCTGGATGCAGATAGCAGGGGCAACAACAATGTTCGTACTCCTGGTAATGATCGGCATGGAGGCATTGATCGCCTGTTCTGTGGTTGTACTCGGCGGGTCAATCTGGTACTTCCTCTATTCCAGAAAAAGAGTGGAGAGAGACTCTGCGCTGCTTCATCTTGCTGCCAGAATTTTCCCGAAAGAACTCAAACGCAGAAATGAATCCATAACCAGAGAACTGAAAAAGATTCTCATGGAGAGAGATGTCATCACCGAGGATCGTTTTGACAGACTTGTTATGGCCTCCGAGATCCTGGACATTGAAGAAGCACTTGAGCTTGAAGAATTTCTGAGACTCGTTTCAAACAAAATTGCTCCGTCCCTGCAAATGGAAGCCGACGAACTCTTTCGCCTCCTTCTGGAAAGGGAGAGAACATCTCCAACCGCACTGAGGCCGGGTCTTGCGATTCCCCACATCATCATACCGGGTACAGGTAAATTCACTGTTAGCCTCGCAAGGTGCAAAGGCGGGATCAACTTCAGCGAAGAGACAAAACCTGTACACATTGTCTTCATTCTCGCAGGAACCATGGATGAACGGAATTTCCATCTGAAAGCCCTTATGGCGATAGCGGAAATAACCACCGCCTCCGGATTCGATGATTCCTGGAGAAAATGTTTAACGGTACAGGGGCTTCGGGATCTTGTTCTTCTGTCCAAGAGAAGAAGAGAGGTCTGAGCTTTGTCAGTATACTTCCTGCGGGAACTGAAGAGGGTTATACTCGCAGGAATGGTTGAGAATTAAATTCACATGGAGGTTCATAATGACGGAAGAACATAAGCCTGTCCAACTTGATGCCGGTATTGATGACTCTGCGTTTGCGGAAAACAAGGGCTCACCCGGCAAGAAAAAGGACAATTTGAATTTGCTTCCCTACCTGCTTGGATGCCTTGTTCTTCTGGCGGGATATTATCTGATAAGCGGTGGAGGCGGATCCGGTCTCCAGACGGAATTGACCCCTGAACAGGAGCAGGTTCAGATAATGGTAGTTGATGTTATGGAAAACTACGCGGCCGGGAACAGCACGCTTCCGGATGATCCGGCCGAATTGAATCTGCCTGAAGGATCTGAAATCATCGTGGGCGACAACGGTTTGTGGATAGTCAGTACTGCTGATGGCCAACTGATCATGTCGGAGAACGCACTTCCGCCACTGGAGGATGACCTGCCGTAAAACGCGCGCTTCCGGATTGATCCGCCAGAACAGGTGAAGGCGTCGAAATGAATCGACGCCTTCTGTCCAACTGGTAGCGGCGAAGGGACTTGAACCCCTGACCAGCGGATTATGATTCCGCGGCTCTACCAACTGAGCTACACCGCCACTGCTGATGTGCTGACCATACAGACGAATACGGATTTTGTCAAGATTTTGCCGGGCTGCCGGAAGATCGAATTTTCCTGAGCATGATCGCGTCTCCGGTTCGAACCCGCTTGAAAACCCTGGCGCCGGTAAAAAGGCAGATCACCCAGGCTGTCAGGGAAACACCAAGAAGACCGAGAAGGATGATCAGGGGAACAGGAATGTAATAGTTGAACCAGAAGATTACGGCAAACGCAAACACAGCGATCAAAGGGAGAAGAATGAGCTTCAGTGCCCTGGAAGTCATTTCTGCTCTCTGCTGGAACCATTTTTCAAGCATTTCCATTTTTTCTCTCTCCGAGAAATCAATGGTGGAAGAGTCAACGGAATAATCATTCATGATCTTTCAGCCTTTCGGTAATCGTATTGAAAATACCATCTCTTTCCTCTGGAGCAAGAGCATGTCCATTTTCCTGCACCCTGAACAGAACTGACACAACACCGGACCATCTGATAATGCTGGCGGTAACAGTAAAGTCTCTCACAACAGCCAGCAGACTCTCCATGTTTCTGAATTCCGTCTTCACGGCGCAGCAGAAAAGAGTAGCAGACGGTCTGTTTCTTCCAGGCACCTCCTCGCAGCCTGCTTTCCCCTTGGAACTGTCATCCGAGAGAAGGCTGGAAATAGTTTCAAACAAAAGCCTGATATGCATTGCAAGCTCTTTGACTGATACGGAAGCCCGCATAAAATCTTCCAGGCCATAGTAGAAATCGGTAACCACAGTGTCTGGAATATCAGAGAGTTCTTTCCGTATTTCCTCCAGCTGGTTAACATCGTTGAGGCGCATACCCTGATCAAAATCTCTGAAGTCTCCAAAACTGTCTTGAATAGCCCGCTTAACAATGGAGTAGGCATCTTCCATCTGATCAAAGTGTTCCCGCTCGGCAACGAAATCAAACACATCAACCCATACATCCTGTCTCAGGGAAGGCGATTTGAACGAATTGACCCCTATACCCCTTTGAATACTGAGGTTTTTCACCAGCTTCAGTATCCGGGTATCATGGCTCTGGGTGTCACTCTCCTCATCCGCGCCGGTAACAAGAAGCAGCTTCAGCTCCGCGTTAAATGTTGTGATGTTCTCCAGAGCGATATATGCCTGGTTAATCCCGGTAGTCCTGCATTCCCTGATAAGCAAAGGAAGAAGAGCTCTGCCGATGTGCTCCGTTCCTCCGTAATGGTGAATTCGATGAAGTCTTTCGATTCCCCTTGAAACCAGCAGTTTCCTCAAGTATTCCCTTATGATTTTAAGCTCGGTTCTGGTGGCGCTCATACCGTTGGAGCCTGTCATTTCAACCCTGATGGAAACGATTCCGTCGAGTGTTGTGTATTTCCTCTGGTGACTTACTGTGGAGCCGGGCCACGCCACCGAGAGGGCTGCTGTCAGATTCTGAAAAGAAATATCTCTCTCGTAGCCAACTATGTTTATTCCTGTGAGATGCTCGCCTCTGGCTCTGATATTCCTGATCCTGTAGAACGGAGCACCGCCTTTTGTTCTTACTTTCTCTACAAGATCGAAATTTGTCTTGACTATCCAGGCCAGATCTGATTTCTTCCGGGCAAGCAGATACTGATCGGATCTTGAACTGATGAAAAGAACAAGCTGCCCTTTCTTCCCGAGAATACCTTCCGGAATGCTCCCGTGGTAAACGCGGCCGAGTTCTTCCAGGATTCCCTGATAGCACTCAACCCTGTCGGCTGATCTGTCAAGAAGTGAAACAACACCTTCCCTGCCAACTGCCAGTCTCTGCAGAAGCTCACTGAGCTTACCGGCATCTTCCCTGAATTTTTTTCCCCGCTCTTCAGAATCGTTAACAACGATTCCGGTTATGATAATACCCCTTCTGATTCCATGCCGTTCAACGGTAAATCCCTCCAGAAGATCAAGATTCCACCCCGCGTGGTGCAGTTCGCCTATCACAATTGAAGCCAGCCCCGCCCAGTCAATGGCGCTGACTCCAAGCAGTGCGAGACCATCCCTCACATCAACTGTTATTGAAACTTCTTCTTCGGAGTTGAAAAGACAGGAGTATATCTGCTGTCGCCGGTGACTCGGGATAACAACAACAGGGCAGGTTTCACCGAAGCAGCTCAACTTATCCTTCTTGTTCTGTTCTTCTCTGCGCATTGGTGAATTATGAAGCAGAATGAAACCGTTGACCAGTATTGACAGATCAGTGAAGTCTGAGTATTTATCAGCGGCACTGAGGGCGAATAACTCAGTTGGCTAGAGTGCCTGCCTTACAAGCAGGACGTCGGGGGTTCAAGTCCCTCTTCGCCCACCAGAAAACCGGGGGGCCTTGTCTCCCGGTTTTTTCTATTTTGCCATTCTGAATCCGGAGTACCAGGAAATATCCCCGTAGCCGATCTGTCTGGTGAATCCCAGTGTCATAGCCTCTTCTACCTGCGCCCAGCTGCCTCCCATGAGGTAAACAGCGGTGTCCGCTGTACAGAAAACCATTTCAGCGGCATTTCCCGCCAGATCCAGGAGACCTGCGTTTGATAAAGGGTAGGAACCACAGGGAGCTGTGTAAATAAAACCATCAAGATCCCTTTGTTCCCAGTCGTTAAGAGCCATGTAATTCGCGGGAACTCCCGGTACCTCCGCCGGAGAAAGCTCTCCCCATGGATACTGCCCGGCGATGTTTCCAGCAAGGCCAAGGGAAGCGGCATATTCCCATTCGTCTCTGGTCGGAAGCCTCGCGCCCATGGAAAATGCGGCAGCTTCCGCCTTTCCCGGACTGATATTAACAACCGGGTAATCCGGGAATTCATAAAAGTATTCATCCATCCCCGGAAAGCCGGGATCCGCCGGATGAGGAAGCCCGGACTGATCCGCGAGATACCGGTACAGCCTGTTGTTTACCTCGGATTTTTGAAGATGGAAGGGTTGTATCTCCACAGTCTCTCCCCGCGAGTTCACAAAAGAGCCTCCGGGTATGCTGACGAAAACGGTGTCTTCCGCCTCAATGGGCACCGCTGCCGGAACCGTTTCCTGCTCCTCTTCACAGGCAGTAACAGCAGTAAAGAATACCGCCAGAATAATCCTCAGGCATCCCCTCATTTACTGCTTTTCCTTCTTGTCTCCCGGTTTCAGGATGATCGCGACTGGAATTACCACGCAGTATCCCAGAATAAGCATTACTGGAGAGATGGAAATGTGTCCTGCCCTGAGAAGAAACCATCCGGCGGTTATGATAACAAGACCTGCGGCGAAAAGTATGTAGTTAATCTTGCAGAATGGTGCTGTGTCCTGCCTGCTCTGAGAAGATACAGGCTTTTTCTCTTTAGCCATTTGCTTCCTTTCCTTTTTTACAGAATAATCAACTCCGGTGCACTAATCTAAAACATCTTCCGCGGAATTGGGAAGTCCGTGAACCCAGCCCCGGGATACAGATTCATTTATTGCTTCCCCGACAACGAAAAACGAGCCGGTAACCACCATTGGAATTTTGTCGGCGATTTCTCTGCATCTGGCCACAGCATCACCGATTTTGTCCCGAACCTCCACCTGAAATCCCTCCTGCTTCATGTGTATTGCCAGCTCTCGAGCGGTAAGCTTTCTTTCGCTGTCTGGCGTGGTAACAACCACCGGCCCCACCACACCCCTGAGAAGTTCAACCATCCTGCGCCAGGGCTTATCACTGAGAAAGCCCACAACCGTCGGCACCGGTTTTCCCCACGGCTTGATGTGCTTTATGAGAGCTTCCATTGATTGGGGATTATGAGCCACATCAAACAGAATGGACGGGCTGCCGCTCCGGTGATCCAGTCTTCCGGGCCATCGCAGCGAAGTACATGTCCTGCTGTAGGCAGCTTCAATTTCTTCGGCTGATCTACCAAAAAGCTCCAGTGCCGCCGTGTAAGCCAGTGAACCGTTTTCGAGCTGATGTGAGCCGGGCAGGGGACTTTTCTTAACGGCAACGGGAAAAACACGCCTGAGGCTTTCTCTGACAACAGCTTCCATTACCACCTCTTCAACTCCGGGAGTCTGAGAGGCTGCAACAAGTACCGTCCCGGGAGCTGCGATTGCGACCTTTTCCGCTGCGATTTTTTCCCTGGTCTCCCCCAGAATCCTGCTGTGTTCCACTCTCACGCCTGTGAAGATTGTTCCCGCTCCATTGTAAGTTCTGGTCGCGTCAAGTCTTCCACCAAGCCCTGCCTCCGCGGCCACCCATTCCACACTCCGCGAGGCAAAATACCAGGCAGCCATAGCTGTGGTAATCTCGAAAAAAGTAGCAGAGTGTCTTCTGATGGCGTGCCTGTAGTCTGTAATGAACTCAGCTACGGCATCTTCTGGAATCCACCCGTCGTTAACTGCTATTCTTTCTCTGTAATCAATCAGGTGCGGCGAAGTGCCGCGCCCCCAGGAAATACCCAGATCGCTGGCAATCCCCGAGAGTATTGCCGCTGTGCTTCCTTTGCCGTTAGTGCCTACAATGTGAACTGTCTGAAATTTTCTTTCCGGATGATCAAGCTCGTCCATTATTGAGATCATTCTTTCCAGACCGTACTTCATTCCCATTCGCCGTCTGCTGAAAAGCCACTTCTCGGCCTCCCTGTAATTCACTCCGACAACCTTTCAAGAAGCTTGATAATAGAACTTTCCTGCTTTCTTCTGACTGTCTCCTGAGCGGAAAGAACCTCATCATGGCAAACGGAATCCCCGCCTTCCACGGCATTGGTTATCAGAGCCATGGCCAGAACTCTGCACCCCATGGATCTGAGTGCCAGCGCCTCCTGCACAGTGGACATGGATACTGCGGATGCTCCGCATTCCCGGATCAGCGCCACCTCCGCCGCAGTCTCGTAGGCCGGGCCGGAGACACATGCGAAGATTCCTTTGTGACAACCCTTCATGTACTGTTCTGCTGTTTGCTGCAGAGACGGCGAATACACATCATGTCCGATGAAACACCCTGATGAATCAGGAATACAGCCGGAAAAATTAATATGGTCTGTGAATATCATGGAGTCACCCACGGAATAGGCCGGATCAACAGCTCCAGCAGAGCTTGTCAGAACCCAGGTTCCGACGCCAATGGCTGCAAGGGCGGAAGAAAGAAGAGTTATCTCTCTGCCTGAATGGCCCTGGTAGTGATGTCTTCTCCCCATAACAAATGCAATTCTGCCATCAGCGCTGGTACGCAGAGTGTATCCGTGTCCCTCAACTGCCTCGCCTGCCATGCCGGGGATATCAGAAAACGGAATTGACTGCCCGCTGCCGAAAGGTTCAGTTGCCCAGCCCAGCCCGGAACCCAGGATTACCCCCACTTGTGGAATGGTTTTCAGACGGTTGTAGAGATACAGTGATGTGTTCAGAGTATGCACAAGCGGTTCAAGCGGCTTCTCCATGAATACTCCGTTAATACCCTGACCATAAAAATCTGGAAGTATCTTCCGGACGGAAAAGCTGAGGCTGCTGTAGAACTCAAGAGCGGATTCATTTCCCTCCCGAACTTCAAGAACCACCCTTCCGGCCTCCATGTGACGACCCCAGTACAGAACAGAGCCCAGAAGGTCTCCGGCAATGCCCCGCCGTCTGTGTTCCGGATGAACACAAAGGCTGATAACATGCAGAGTTCCCGGTTCAGAAAATGTAGCGGATATGTACCCGATAGCGCTGCCGTTAACAAAAGCACCAACTGTGTAAAGCACCGGATCCTTTTGTATTAGAGCCTGTATCTCCGCGAGATCCCACGGTCTGGGAAAACAGAGCTTCTCAAGTTCAAACAGTGAGTCAGCATCGCTCAGAGAAGGACAATAATATTCTGTAGTGTTCATTTTGAAAGAATCCTCTGGTTGAAATCGCGCAGGTACATCGGTTCAATATCCTTGTCGAAACCGTCTCTGT
Source organism: Candidatus Fermentibacteraceae bacterium (assembly GCA_030592635.1). Classification (GTDB taxonomy): domain Bacteria; phylum Fermentibacterota; class Fermentibacteria; order Fermentibacterales; family JCC-6; genus Sabulitectum. The sequence continues at coordinate 15,881 of JAUVIS010000018.1, forward strand.
CTGCGAGAGAGCAGGCGCAGGCTGCTGCAAGTGAAGACCGTGGATGATCTAAAAGTGGGGAAACCCATTTAAGGCCCGGGCATGAAATCTCACTTCTCCCGGAACCCGCCGCTGAAAAGATCCTGTCTGATACCAGTTCCTCCAGAGCCTTTGCAGAATAAAGTGATTGCGGAATAATCTCTTCAGAGAGAGGATCGGGTGAACTGAAGACGCCCGCAAATACCTCCCTGGTTCTCGCTCTGATACAGCTGAGAACAGGGCCTTCCGGCAACGCCGCCGCAATAACCCGGAGGGTTGATACACCCTTGACCGGAACTTCCCAGCCGGCAGAGAGACCGAGTACAGTGGAAAGACCGATTCGGAGCCCGGTGTACGAGCCCGGCCCCAGAGAAACTCCGATTCCAGATAAGTCCCTGCCGGAAATATCCGACTCCTTCAGAACCCTCTCCACTGCGGGCAGGATTTTCTCGGAATGAAAACCTGTTACCGGCAGAATGGATTCTGTGAGCAGAACGCCATCTTTCAGCAGAGCTACTCCGCCCATTGATGAAGTGGTATCAATACCCAGCCAGATTCCACTCAACTTGTACTCTCCTGCTGTCGGATGAATCTCCATCAGAGATCAGAACTGTGCAACCCCGTCTCTCCCTGAAATCTTCCATGCGCTCGGGCCATTCGATCAGCACAACCGCATCAGACTCCAGGATTTCCTCAAATCCAAGCATAAGCATTTCTTCTCTGGAACCTTCCAGTCTGTAAAAATCCATATGGTGAACCTCCAGCCCCGTCTCTGCAATACTATACACAGAATCCATTATAAAGGTTGGGCTGGGTATGGCACCTTTAACCCCCAGAGTACGGATGAACGCCCTTGCAAATGTCGATTTCCCCGCGCCCAGGGGACCGGAAAGAAAATACCTGTCGCCGGGCTTCACAGAAAGCGCAAATTCCCGGCCCAGATCCTCAAGACCCTGAATATCCAGTTCCTCAACCGTCATCTGTACTTTTTCGGTCGCAGCACTTCGCAGGGAACAAGCATTTCCTCCAGTGAAACTCCTCCGTGCTGAAACGATCCCTTGAACTTATACATATCTTCCCTGTTGAATCCGTTCTGCATCAACAGATAATCTTCTCTGGCAAACAGGTAAGCCTTCCTGGGGTTGTCATCGGGAAGGCCCCACTCAGCGGGATTATTCACCACGATTGAATGCTTGGGATCTGAAATCAGAGAATGGCCGAATCTGTACCTGACACTGTGCGACATTCCCCTGGCACCGCGGACACTGGTTATTCTGTTCGCCTGGGTAGAACCGTGATCACTGGTAACAATAATAGTTGCCCCTCTGGCACTGAGGGTTTTTATCATATCATAAAGGAATGAGTGTCCGAACCATCCCTCTGCCAGTTTCCTGAAAGCAGGAACATCCGGTGCTATATCCCTTATGAGATCCAGCTCGGATCTGCCATGGGTAAGGTGGTCAATGAAGTTTACCACAATGGCCATAAAGCCGTCTCTGAGAAAATGTGAAAGTCCGCGCCTTACATTCTCCCCTTCCTGGCGAGTGGACACTTTGGTATAGACAACATCCTTGTCAGTCCGCCATCCAAGCCTGCCCAGGGCATCACCAAGAAGCAGCTGCTCATAGGAATTCAGCCCCGGGCAGCCGTACTCTTCAATCCAGTGAGTTCTGTAGAATCTCCAGATATCCCTGGGAACCAGCCCGCTGAAAATAGAATTACGACTGTATGGAGTTGCCGATGGAAGCCCTGCAACCATGAAACCGGGTTCTCTGTGATACCAGTGTTCGATGGATTTTGCCATGAGCAGCCACTGATCGTACCTCATACAGTCAACAACAAGAAAAACTACCTCGCCAGTTCCCCTGAGAAGTTCGGGGACAACTTTTCTTTCCAGAACATTGTGTGCCATAAGGGGAGCTGATTCTGGTGAGGCAAGCCAGTTCGGGTAGTTCTTTTCAATAAACCTGGAGAATCCCATTTCAACCTGATCCAGCCCTCCTCCCTGAATTCCATGCAGTTTCTGATCAAGCTCTCCCCCCAGACTGATATCCTTTTCCATCCATGAATGATAGAGGTGAGTCCAGTCGGAAAGACTGCTGTCTCTGCTGTGGCGGATTCTTTCTGTCTCCGAAACAACCTCTATGGTGGCCTTGTTCATTTTCAGTCTGCCGGATTCGAGAAGTCTCTTCAGCACAAGAAGTATCTGACTGGGATTAACCGGCTTGGTCAAAAAGTCCGCGATAGTTCCCGCCAGAGCCTTATCCATCAGCTCTTCTTCCTCGCTCTGTGTAACCATAACCACAGGCAGATCCTTGTAGCTTTTACGGATCTCATGAACGGTTTCAAGCCCGTCCATACCCACCATCATCTGATCCATGAGAACAAGGTCAACACGAATGCTCTTCAGAATTTCAAGAGCCTCCCGTCCGCTGTGGGCGGGGATAACCTCATAGCTCCTCTTTCTGAGAAATCGAATATGAGCCTGAAGGTGATCTATCTCGTCATCCACCCACAGTATGGTTATCACTGTCACCTCCTCCTTTCAGGGGAAGAAGTATGCTGAAGACCGTACCCGTACCGGGAGTACTTGAAAACAGGCGTATGGAACCGTTGTGATATTCCTCTATTATTCGCCTGGCGAGGGAAAGCCCAAGCCCCCACCCTCCTCTTCTGGTGGTAAAGCCAGCTCTGAATATTTTACCCTGATCCCTGTATGGAATCCCGGATCCGTTGTCGGAAACTCTTACTTCAACTTCTGTTGCCCCGGCGTGGGCGTACTGACAGGACACTGTTACTTTGCCGCCATCAGACTTACCGGCACAGGAAGCCACTGCGTTCTTTATCAGATTCTCAATAACCCAGCCGAGCAGCACAGAGTTTCCAATGATAATGTGCTCTTCTCTGTTCTGCTCCAGTTCAAGAACAACGCCGCGGCCTAGAAGCCCTCCTCTCGCATTGAAATAGTTCACTATTTCCGAAACAGTTTTCTCAACACTGATCGGCTTCAGCTTTGGCAGCCTCCCCATCTGACCATACCTCTGAGCAATACTGTTGAGCCTGTCAACATCGGCATCCATGTGCCGGAGAGCATCGTCAATATCTGGAATATCAGCAAGCTCCGGATCGTCCTTCAACAGCTCAATCCAGCCCATTAAAGAAGAAAGTGGAGTGCTTATCTGGTGGGCGGTTTCACGGGCGAATCCTACCCATGACAAGTCCTTGTCTCTGGCAACTTCCGCGCGAAGAAACATGAATACAACAGCGGCAATGAGAAGAAGCAGAGCCAGTTCAAGAAATGGTATCAGTCTCATTTCTGTGTTCAGCGGAGATGTGCCGTAAAAAAGATGCCCTATGGTGTCTCCCCTTGCGATAATGGGAATCGGCTCATTCTCCTCTGCGAGGAGTTCCATCATTTTTCTGAACTCAGTAATTCTGTCAGCTGGAAATCCGTCAACAACTCCTCCTTCAACTATCTGGGGATTGTTATCCATGTCAGCAAATATTGTGGGAAAATCCAGTCTGTTAACCAGATCTCCGAAAAGTCTCCGGGTAAAATCAATCACCTCAACCCTTTCCCGCGGGAGAAGGCGTGCAGTGTGAATAAACAGTGTTGTATCATTGCAGAAGGGACAGAAAAGAGACTCGCTCTCCACGAAAAGATTGAGTCTCTCGCCGGGATGACCGCACTCTGTACATGACATAATCCCTGATTCATCACCGACAACGCTCAAGGGATACTGAACGCCTGCCCACAGCCAGGCGATTGTCTCACAATCTTTCTTGTTGGACAGATTCAGCTTGTTCACCAGGCCGTGTGTATACCACAGAAACACCCAGATGGTAATACTCGCAAACAGAACAAAAATCATCCGTCTTCTGAAAGTGTTATGCATTTCCTGTTTCCATCACCGGAAAAGAGAATCCGGCATTTTTAATCACTGTTTCACTTCTGTGAGGAGAAACATCAAAACCAAACCTCCGCATGTCAATTCCAATCCTGAATGAAAGGCTGAGCCTGCTTCTGATCCGCTTAAGACGAATGGCAGCATGGTCACCAAGCAAATACTCCTCTGCGGAATGCGGAACCGCAAAGGCGGTGGAAGAAATCGAAAGCAGACGCTCCATCTGGACAGCCCCCAGCCCCTCCGGACATTCGGCGGAAAGAATCAGTTCCCCTCCATCCTCAACAGCGCTCTCCCACAAAAATACCGCTTTCATAGCCTGGTAAAGGCTTATCTCCAGACTTCTTCCAGGTCTTAGTTCCAGAGAGCGGAATTTTGCTTCGACCGAAACACCACAGTTCAGTGCCGCAACATCAACTGCCTCGTAGAAAGAAGTATCATAGGCGCCGCAGAAAACTGCATCACTTCCGAAAACACCATTTACCATGGCAATTTCAGTTTGTTCAGCAAGAAGCGCGGTTCCCTCCATCATATCCTCGTGAACAGGATTCCCACTCAGTCGGCCGGGAAGAGCTTCCGGCAGGCAGGCCAGAAAGTGGTTCTGTACAGCGGTTTTCCGGGAAGAAGACCCCGGCAGAAAGGACTTCCGTCCACCGGTAAACCCTGCAAAATAATGCGGTTCAACTGTATTCACTGCAAGAACCGATCCCTCCAGCAGCCACGGGTGAATCTCAACTTCTGTTCCCCGGGATGTAGTGCCAATACGAATATGAGTTCCATCATCGCACATGTTGCTTACGGCAACAACATCTCCGGTAAAACTGTCGCCCAGAATACTCCGCTTCTCTTCAAGTGTTACCGGTCTGTGCGTTCCTGTCGCGAAAAGAAATCTTACCCTTCCGGCAAGTACCGGCTGCAGAGCGGACAGATACCCGGCGGGAGACGGTCTTGTTCCGTCATTGACAACAACGGTGATTACACCGCGCATGTTCGCAACCTGGTTTTGTATCCCCGATATGGACATAGCTTCCCTCAACAGATAGACTACACTCATAAACGCAACAGAAGAATATACGCACCACACGGAGGTTTAACATGAGTCCCGGAAAGAGATTCTCGCCCTTTGCTGTTTTTCTGCTGATCCTGCTGGTATTTACCGCAGGAATTGCCCTCGCAAGAGCCGGGGGCGGTCAGAGCTACGGAGGAGGCAGTTCAAGTTCCTCAGGTGGCGGTGATGGTCTTGGTATCATTATATATTTTCTTCTGAGGCTTTGTATTGAACATCCCTGCATTGGAATCCCGCTTGTAATAGTAGTTATTGCGGTATCCATCATTGTAAAGAAAAAGAACCTCAAGAAACAGTATAACACCATTCAGAGAGCCGGCAGCCAAAACCTGAATCAGACACAGGACGCAGTCGCGACTCAAACCGCTCTGGCAAACATCAAGCAGAGAGATCCGCAGTTTACGGCTTCAGCTCTGATAAAAAAATCAAACACGGCTTTCCTTGAAATTCAACAGGCATGGTCAGATCAAGACCTTTCCAGGGTAAGAAGATTTATCAGCGATGGCGTAAATGAAAGATTTTCTCTTCAGATCGACATGCAGAAAAAACAGGACATCAGAAACAAAATGGAAGATGTTCAGGTTATTGCCACGGAGATTATCTCAATCGAAAGCGATTCACACTTCGACTCAATTCATCTGAAGATTACCGCAAAAGCCAGAGACACTGATGTTAATCTTACAACCGGAAAGAAAATCAGGAACAATTTCTCCGGCACCTTTGTGGAATACTGGAGTTTCCTCAGAAAACCGGGAGTTCAGACCCTTGCGGGTAAAGGACTTGTTGAGGGGGTCTGCCCCAACTGCGGTGCCCCTCTTGAGCTTGCAGATTCAGGCAGATGCAAGTACTGTGACGCGGTGGTGACCAGCGGTGAATACGACTGGGTACTCAGTGAGATAACTCAATCCATCGAGTGGAGTACCGCGACAAGCCCTTCAGCTGTTCCCGGATACACTCAGATGCTGGAAGCGGATCCTGCTTTCAACCTTCAAACCATTGAGGATACCGCTTCGGTTATCTTCTGGAGGTATATCAAGAGTTACTTTGACGGCAGCGCCGACCCTGTAAGAAAAATGGCCACCGAAAACTACTCGGATTCCCTCGCAAACAGTCTGGAAAACACCCGTGACGGAAATTCTCATCTTTTCTTTGCCGACGCGGCAGTGGGAGCTGTTGAGGCGCAGAGCATAACACAGGGTACAGATTTTGATAGAGTTCAGGTACTGGTTAAGTGGTCAGCGGCAAACAATTGGATCGATCACACCGGTAAAGCAAAGAACGGTGGCCCCAAAACAATAAGACCTCAGATCTTCTCGCTGCTCAGAAAGCATGGTGTAACCACTCTCGCGGCAACCCAGCTTAACAGTGCTCACTGCCCCGGTTGCGGTGCCCCCTGCACCGGAGGCGACAGCGGATCCTGCGAATACTGCGGCAGACCTCTGAATGACGGCAGCGGAGCATGGGTGCTGGAATCAATAGGGCCATTCAGCACTGCAAGAATCAACGCGGCAGGGGTCTCTCCGGTGGCGGGTACTTCAAATGTTTCTCCTGACATTCTTCTCATGGCCATGTCGAGTACAATGTATGCCGATGGAGTACTGGATGACAAGGAAATGGAAATGCTCAGCTCATTCGCCAGTCACAGAGGTATTTCCTCTGAACACCTGTCAACGATAATTAATTCCGTAACACAACCGGATGCACAGCTTCCCCGCCCGGCCAACACAGCCGAGGCCATGGAAGTTCTCAAGGCAATGGTGAGAATGTCTCTTGCTGACGGCAGAATCGATGATTCCGAGAAGGCTCTCCTGGAAAACTACGCAGCCAGCGCAGGTCTGTCCAGACATGATGTCACCTCCACCATAGCCAGACAGAGAAGATCTCTGTACAAGGAAGCGAAAAAAGCAGTGAAATGAAGCTGATTGCAGATAAAGAGCACTACAGCAGTGTTGTTGAAAATGGCATACTCAGGGCGAAAAACAGAATATGGATAGCAACAGCCAATGTGAAAGATCTGCATATTCCAGGGGGAAGGCGTCGAAGCCTTCCCCTGCTTAATCACTTCGAAAAACTCCAGAGAAACGGTGTCAACATCCGCATTCTGCACGGAGCAAAACCATCTGCTCCGTTTCTCAACACCCTCTCGGAACTCACTGAACTCCACCGGGGTGACGGCTTTGAAATGCAGCTCTGCCCTCGAGTCCACTCCAAGATAATCATTGTTGATAACCGTATGGCCTACACAGGCAGCGCGAATCTTACCGGAGCCGGAATAGGAGCAAAGTCAGACAAAAGAAGAAATTTCGAGTGCGGAGTGATTACGGAAAACCACAGAGAAATTCAGCAGCTTGAGGAATACTTTGACAGGATCTGGATGGGTTTATTCTGTGAAGCCTGCGGCAGAAGAGAAATCTGCCCTCTCCCGGTTATCTAACCAATCATATCAATGATGATTCCGTAAGCCTCCCGAGCACCATCAAAGTGGTATCTGATCTCCATACTTCCGCTCTGTTTCGGATTGAACACCGCCGGATCAAATGCCATAACCAGAACTTTACCGTTTACACACGAAAATTTGACACTCTTAACCTGCTGCCCGCGAAGGGGCAGGTGGATTATTCTCTTCCTGAATGCATACCCGGCAATTCGTTTGTTTGAAATGGCCAGCGATCCCCGGGCTGTCTCCCGTTTGTTGTGGAAACTCCTGCCGGGCGCCTTTAGACGGTGATACACAATGGTAATACGAACCTTTTCCGCCACGAAAAGAAGTCCCTCGTTTTCCATGAAATTTCGGGTTTTTGCCGGAAGGGCAGTCGGTCTGAAGAAATCTGCTATTTTCTGTTTCAGTGTACTCATCCGCCCGACCTCTCTTCTTTTCTGCACTCTGAGCCGAATCCTGTGTCGTTGCCGCATAATAACGAATATCCGGTAGCCTGTGTATATTCGCCCGGAATAAGAATCTTTTTCACTGGCTTCAGAGGAGAGACAATGCATAAAAACCCGCCAACCACGAAACAATGGAAGAAACTCTTTGATCTTGCAGACATCATCGCGGAATTAGAACCATGGAAAGTTCTTCCAGAGTACCTTGTCTTCGGAGTTCATCTGGCTGAGAAAAATATTAACGGATATGTGGGCTTTATCGGAGCAATGGGAGATACATTTGGGGTAACAGTTTATATGGGCGAATCAGCCCTGCGCAAGGTAAAATTCATAAGCTGCCCGGAAACTCTTCTTGAAATACCAATTCTCTCCGTAACCTTTGACCCTCCAGAGCTTCTTGAAGACTACGACAGAAAACTGATCAAATCTCTTAAACGAAATTGCAAAGCTGATGACATCATTCCAGTTTTTAGAATAAACAAGCCGGGATACTACCCGTGGGTTCTCAATAAAAAAGAAGCGGATCAGATGATAACACTGCTTGAGCAATCCATTGTTGTCATTCGAAGAGGAGAACTCAAGCATCTGCATGATCTGCATTCCGATGAGGGCAGCTGCCTCTACAGAACTGTTCAGGAAAACGGAAAATGGACAGACACCGTTGACAAAATCCCGAAAAACCCGGGGAAATCGAACCCGGTCATTCAGAACAGTATTCTCAAAAATCTCAGTAAGCTGCCTGTCGTTATCGAAACGATCCAGGCCGGGCTCTTCGTACTGCCAACAGCCATTGGCGAAGAGGGAAAGCGACCGGCTCTGGCCTATCTTCTCCTTCTGGCCGACGCAAAGTCAGGAATGGTTCTGGGGCATGACGCCTTCAGCGCCACCTCTGCGAAACCTTCAATTCTCGACAGACTCTTCACCATGCTGATTGACAGCAAAATAAGACCCATGAATCTGGCCATACATCAGGATGGCCGACTCAGTGACATTCTGTACGAATCAGGATCACTCAGATTACCTGTGCAGATGGTTGAAGAAGAAACACTTGATGTTCTTGAAACTGCCTTACACAGTCTTTTCAGTTCTCTTGAAGACACTGAAGATGATGACGACAGCGGCCTGTTTTAAAACTTCATATGCCCGGTAAGTCCCGTTTACTCCGGTGATGTCATTTTCCAGCTTCTGGCATTGAGGTATCTGCCAAGGAGCATCGATGAAATCACAACAAGTGGAATAGAGATTAGAAGACGAACCAGTGTAAACTTTGCCCCCATAAATGAAGCCTCAAAGATTATCATGGGTATCCTGCACACTGCAGCAAATCCAATATATGACAGAACTACCTGTAATCCTGCTCCTTTTTCATAAAGAGCCCAGGCTACTGGAAATGCCACATAAAGCCCGCCCACCGTGGTTCCTGCCAACAGCAGTACCCAGAGAAAACTCATAATCGAGGAATCCTCGCCAAGATGTTTCTCCACCCTCTCCCGGCTGACCCATACCTGAAACAAACCTATAAGAATGAAAGCTCCCGGTAAAATTTTCAGCATGGAAAGGGCAAAAGACAAAAAGTTCGAGCCGATCTCTTTCCCCGGCTGATAACCTGATGTAAACGAAAAAAGAATAAAGGCTGCATAAACAATGATGAGAATTACAGGGAATTTTGCTTTCACAACACGACCTCCGAAAACACCAGTCCTGTGACAACAGCAACAATTACGGCAATGACAAAACCAATGCCATTTCGGATAAGGGCGATTTTCATGCCAAAATACGCCTTTTCAACTGGAAGAGTAAGTAGCCCCACCATCATTAATGTAGTTGTAAATCCAGACAAAACCATGTATGGAACTCCCTGGCTTCTGAGAATTCCACACAGAGGAAACACGATGAAGCCCGGCATCAGAACAATCGAGCCCACCAGCATGGCAATCCCCATTCCCTTCAGGAGATCTTCCTCTCCAAGGTAATCCATTATCAACTCATGAGGAAGCAGGTAAAGAGAAATGGAAACAAGAACGAGCATC
>JAUVIS010000118.1 GCA_030592635.1 Candidatus Fermentibacteraceae bacterium
TTGAAACTCTCTGCAAAGAGTCTACTGTTATCAGCCTTCACATTCCTCACAACGATGTCACCCATTACATTCTTGACAAGCCACAATTTGAAATGATGAAAGACAATGTAATAATTGTTAACTGCGCCCGCGGCGGTACGATTAATGAAGCCGCACTGCTTGAAGCTCTTGACTCCGGTAAAGTATTCGCGGCCGGTGTTGATGTCTACGAGAAAGAGCCTTCCACTTCCGGGAACTGCCCCCTGATCGCTCACCCCAAAGCAGTCGCCACACCTCATATCGGCGCGGGCAGCAGAGGCGCTTCGGGAAGAGTCGGTTCAGAGGTAGCAAGCATAATTATTGATTTTTTCAAATAGATGAAACTTATCTCAAACCGAAAGGCAGAAACATGCTGAGAAAGGTACCGGCCATGCTTCTTGCACTGCTGCTGGCCACCGGTCTTGCCTGGGCTCAGGCGGAGGATCCACCTCCCGCTGAACCAGCAGAAACCGGAGAAACAGCAGAAACCGCAGAGGAAGCTGTGCTCATGGAGGAGGGGGTTGAAGCCGAGATCATTTCTGAATCGGACGCTTCAATAATAAATGCCACCATTGGCGATGGCATGATCGCCCCCGGTGGCATTGTTGTATCCGACTGGCCCAACGACGCCGGTGATGCCCTTTTAGTCACTTTCGAACCTGGCAGCGAGACGGGCAACGAGAACCATACTGGTTATGCTGTCTATCGCAGAACCCAGGGCGAAGAAGAACTGACCCTTGTAGGAACCATGGAAATCGATGACGGAACTGAGTTCATTGATGGATACGATCCTGACTACATTGTAGAGTCAGGTGTTCAGTATGAATACCAGGTTGCGGCTGTTTATCTCAGCGGTGCTGAAATTGCCAGCGATCCGATTGCAGCACAGGAAGTCGCAGGCGGGCAGATTTTCCACACCGGCAAAGTTCGGGTTCTTGTGGGCTGTGCTCTTTTCCTGGGTTTAATTCTTTTCTACTTTCATGCTGCTCAGCGGGGAATTGAGATGTATCTGCGCCCCATCGCCGGTATTGAAGCTATTGATGAGGCTATCGGTCGTGCGACTGAGATGGGTAAACCCATTCTCTATGTGCCGGGTCTTTCCACTATCAGTGATGTCGCAACCATTGCCAGCCTTACCATTCTCGGTCGTGTTGCCAAAAAGGTTGCCGAGTACGGTACACCACTTCTTGTACCCAACCGCGATCCTATCGTTTACACCATCGCTGAAGAAACAGTAAAACAGGCTTACATGGAAGCAGGAAGACCTGACGCTTTCGACAAGGACAGTGTTTTCTTCCTTACACAGAGCCAGTTTGCCTTTGTTGCCGGTGTTAACGGTATCATGATGCGAGAAAAGCCAGCGACGAACTTCTACCTTGGAATGTTCTGGGCGGAATCATTGATTCTCGCGGAAACAGGTTCTCTTTCCGGTGCCATCCAGATCGCGGGAACCGATGCTGTTACACAGCTTCCGTTCTTCATCACAACCTGTGATTACACCCTTATCGGTGAGGAACTCTACGCTGCAAGCGCGTACCTCGGCCGTGAGCCCAAACAGCTCGGTTCTATCAAGGGTCAGGATGCCTGCAAGGGAATAATAATGGCAGTTATCACCCTTGGGATACTTCTTTCGCTTACAGATATTATCGCCGGCACAGATACACTGGGCTGGCTTAGAAATCTCATCGCCATGCCTATAGTGGACTAACCCACCGAAAGGAGAGGATTTAATGAAAAGATCTATTCCTCTTGCGATAGTCATGGTGGGCGGAATACTGTTCATTATTCAGTATTTCATTCCCCACCAGCATTCGCAGACACTTTTTGACTACTACACCGAGTGGGCGCCTATCGTTGGAGCATTCGCACTCGTTCTTGGTGTAGGGAGTCTTTCAAGACTCCACTCTCACAAGATAAAGAGAAAAGCAAAGAACTGGCAGTACAGTTATGCTGTTCTTATTCCTCTATTTGCCGTCCCTTTCTTTGCTCTCCTTATGCCTGAAAGTCTCGGTGGAGGGTTGATGGAGAGTATGGGAGGAACAAGGACCACACAGGGTGTGTTCGACTTTGCATACCTGAATGTTCAAATACCTATTCAATCTACAATGTTCAGTCTTCTTGCTTTCTATATCGCAAGTGCAGCCTTCCGGGCATTTAGAGCCAAGTCAGCTCTTGCGACAGTTCTGCTTCTCGCGGCAATAATAGTGATGCTTGGTCAGGTTCCAATCGGAGAGCTTATTGGTAAATGGTTCCCGAAAATTGGTCTCTGGATTCTCAGGTATCCGAACCTTGGCGCAAAGCGAGCCATCGGCCTTGGCGTTGGTTTCGGTATTCTTGCTACACAGCTTAAAATTATCTTCGGCGTTGAGCGTAATTGGCTCGGCGGAGCCGGCGAGTAAGGGGGGTGAATATGAACATCTGGGAAAAAATGTTAAACCTGGACAGACGCTGGATATTTCTTCTCATAGGAATCGCGTGCGTTGTTCCCTTCTTCACTCCCCTGGGTTTACCGATCCTGCCATCTGAAGAAGTAATAAGTATTTACGACTACATTGAGGAGCTTGGGCCGGACAATGCAATATTTGTCGGTTTTGATTTTGACCCGGGAACGGCTGCAGAGAACCAGCCCATGGGTATTGCTGTTCTCCGTCATGCCTTCTCAAGGAACATCCCTGTATTTATCACAGCGGTTACTCCCATGGGGCAGGGGCTGGCTGCAATGGCCATTGATGAGTTAACTGATGAAACCAGAGCAGACTTCTTTTCGTTTGTTTCATGGAGCGAGTGGAGTGCCATTCGAGATCAGGGGATAACCGAAAGAGCCGAGATTGAGGAAGCCTGGATAGCAGAAGGCAACTTACTTCCCGAAAGGTCCCGTGGATTTATTTTCGAGGGCAGGGATTTTGCTCACCTGGGTTACCTGCCTGTATTCAATCTGGTAATACTCGGAATGAGTACCTCTATTGTTTCGCAGTATCCGACGGATGTTGCAGGCAATTCTGTTGAAGAAATGCCCATGTATCAGGAACACAAGAGCCTCAGAGAAATTGACCTTGCTGTTACCAATGCCGGCAGCGCGGCTTGCACCTGGTGGATAATCTACGGCCGCGAGAAGATAGGTCTTCCGGTGGCGTTCGGAGTTACCGCAGTGATGGCAACCGACTACTACATCTACATCCAGTCCGGGCAGATCATTGGTCAGATGGGTGGCCTCAGGGGTGCCGCCGAATACGAGGTTCTTCTTCTTGATAACGACTACACCAGTGAACCGGGAAAGGCGTTCATTGGAATGGATGTTCAGAACATTGCGCATCTGCTGATTATCTTCCTGGTTATCCTTGGTAACATCGCCTTCTTTGCCGGAGGTTTCAACAAAAAGACAAAACTAAAGGGAAGGAGGTAGATCATGACTGAGACCATTGGACTCTGGGTAGCGGCTCTTTTTACCATAGGTATCTACTCTTTCCTTTACAAGGAGAATCCACTCTACCGCCTGGCGGAGCATCTGGTAATTGGAATATCTCTTGGATACTTTATTGTGATCAGCTACATGCGCGTGTTGGAGCCAAGGTTGATTGAACCGATTTCTAACGGAGAGCAGGGAGCATGGCTGCTTTTGATACCAGCAATTCTGGGAATACTGTATATAACCAGATTTTTCCCAAAGGTGGCATGGCTTTCCCGCTATCCCATGGCTTTCCTCATGGGGGCCGGCATGGGTGTGGGTTTCCCGCTGTCAATGAAGGCGCAGGTTCTCAGACAGCTTGAAGCATCGCTTATCCCGCTGTACAAGACCGGAATGAGCTGGGAAATTGTTCTTGGTAATGTGGTAATGGTTCTGGGAACCCTGGCGGCGCTTATCTACTTCTTCTTCAGCAAGCCCCACAAAGGACTGTTCTTTGGAACAGGCTCGAAGATTGGTATCTGGGTTATTATGGTCGGTTTCGGGGCCACCTTCGGCTTCACCGTCATGGGTCGTATCAGCCTTCTGATCGGCCGTATCCAGTTCCTTCTGGGAGACTGGCTGCACATCATAAAGTAGCCTGAACTCATACAGAAAAGAAGAATCCCCCGGCAGATGCCGGGGGATTCTTTCATGTTAGGAGCGCATCTGACAATAGGTGCCTTGTTTACGGTAATGTTGCTTACTAGGACGCGCTCCTGGGCTTGAGATTTATGGGAACTTTCGGGATAGATTTGCCCTAAATATGAAGGAAGGTAAGAACCTCCCGATGTAAAAGAAGGAGAAACATCTCAAGTGGAAAGGACGTGAATAATGGTGAATGAAAGCAGAACCATAAATATCATACGCTGGACAGCACGGATAGCTTCAGCGATTACTGCCTTTTTGATTCTTGTTTTCTTTATTGGAGATGGTCTTTCCGAAGGGTTTCAACCCCTGCTGCACCTTACACTCAGGGAAACTCTGATGATGATCTCATTCTTCGCCGTATGGCTGGGTCTGATTCTCGGCTGGAAACGCGAACTGACAGGTGGATTGCTTACTGTATGCGGCCTGGTAGTTTTCTACATTCTGGATTATCTGTTTTCAGGTTCTTTTCCCAGAGGACCCTTCTTCCTGATCTTTGCCTCTCCCGGATTTCTTTATCTCTACTGCGGTATTAAGTGCAGAAAGCCCGGAAAGGATTAGCTGATTCCATTTACGGAAGAATAGAAGTCAGTCAGCTGTCATTTGATTATTGAGAATTCGCAAATGTGGTTTGACAGGGCTTAATCCGTTGACAACTCAAGTATGTATTTGCATATCATCAGAGTAAGCAGGATCGTTGTTCTGCAGTGCAGCAACTGGTTCTTTTATGTGGAGAAACAGTTGTCCGGTATTTTCTGACGATATCTGTAAAATGCGGATGCTGGCTGTCCTGCTTTAAGGGGTCATGGTACTATGGATATTGAAAAAGTTATTGAAATTCTTCAGATAAATCAGATGCATATACATCAGTTTCATGTCAGTTCTCTGTCTATATTCGGCTCAGTTGCAAGGGGGGATGCAGGGCCGGGCAGCGATATAGATATTCTGGTGGAATTCGATCCAGGAGCTTCAATTGGTTTTTTCACTTTTGCACGGTTGCAGCAATTTCTCTCCGAACTTATGGGCAGACCGGTTGATCTGGTGACACCTGATGCTTTACACAAAGCACTGAAACACAATATTCTGGAAGAAGCAGTTCCTGCCATCCAGGAACTGGCTGCCAGCGGGCAGCAGCCGTATTAAGTTGAACCACTGAGGCATGATCATGAAGCGGTCACAACTTTTTGAATGGAATGATGCCAATGGCTCGAATTTCTGATAATGCAGAGCAGCTGAAAACATTGATTGGTAAACACAATATCGCCTTTGGGAGATATTACAGAAAATACAGGAAGCAACTTATAATCGCTTCCCTGCTGCTTTTTGTGAACGCATTATTGATTATGCCGGCCCCAATGATTATTCGAAGAATAGTGGACATAGCGATACCCGATGGCGACAGCAGTATGCTGCTGCAGCAGGCTCTCCTTTGCGTTTCAATATATGCAGCCATGGGAATTACCGGTTACATCGCCGGCATCATGTTCTACAATTTAAATTCTCAGATAATGATGGATCTTCGGCTGAGATTGCTGAAGAAGTACGCGTATTCGGATTTTGAAACATTCAATCGGCACAATGCAGATTACATGTTGTCTCGAATCAGTCAGGATCCCGGTTACATAAATACCCTGTTCGGTCAACAGCTTGTTATTCTGCTGAAAGATGTTCTAATACTTGCTGCAAGTGCGGTGGGGATGTTTCTTGTCAGCGCCAGACTTGCATTCGCTGTGGCTGTCCTGTTTCCACTGCTTATTTATGTAACAGTCCATTGCAGCTCCAGAATGAAAAAGATATTTACTGAATTCCTTGAGAATCGTGCTCTTGAAATGTCTACACTGCAGGAATCATTGAGATTTCTGGGGTTTCTTAAAAGGTCAAATCGCGAAAGGGCCTCCGTAAAGCGATATTTCAGATCAGCAATTCCCGCCTTCAGAAACCATATCAAGTATGGAAAATTCGATCAGAGTCACAATGCACTCATCGGATTTTTCGCGTCTGCAATACCGCTCCTTACTTTTGTTTATGGAGGTGTTCTTGTCATAAACGGGAGCCTCACTATCGGGGCGCTGGTTGCTTTTAACGCATATATAATTTTCCTCTTCGCAGCAGTTAACTCGTTGCTGAATACCAATGTAACAA
>JAUVIS010000168.1 GCA_030592635.1 Candidatus Fermentibacteraceae bacterium
CTCTGAGTAGTACGCGTAGAAAGCTCAGTCTCTACCGGACTCACGCATTTCTTTTAAAGAAGTGCTTTGAATCCCCCCACTGGTCCTGGGCAACTACCCTGCCCATCGTCTCAACTCTTCGTTTCATGCAGTTAAGGCAGTCTTCCTTTTCCTCGTCCACGCACGGTTTGTTCTCGTAGAGAAGGTAGCTCTCTCTGAACTCCGCGGGAGTGAGTTGGGGCATAAGAACATTTGCCCCGAATGAAAGCCCCTTCTCTCGCCCTATGGGATCAAGTGCCTGGAGGGCTGTCGTGGCTGCTACATTGGTGTCTTTTGTTAGAAGCCTTGTGAGGGCGATCATCATTAAGCCAAGGTTTGTGCGCTGTTCTTCCGGCATTACCGGCAGATTGCCCATTGGCGTGTCTTTGTGAGGAATGAATGGACCCATGCCAAACATGTCAAAGTCGTGCTTTTTGTAGAAAAGAAGATCATCCGCGAGCATCTCCGGGGTCTGACCGGGAAGTCCGATCATCACGCCTGTTCCCACCTGGAATCCTGCTGTTTTCAGGTATTCAAGGCTTTTGAGTCTTGAGTCAAGATTCTGCTGGTTCGGATGGATCGACTTGAAGAGTTCCTCGTTTGTGGTCTCTATACGGAGAAGATATCTGTGGGCTCCGGCGTCTCTGAAACTCCTGTAAGTCTCCAGAGAGTGCTCCCCGACGCAAAGGGTAATTCCCAGCCCCTGCGGAAGTACGGAGGATACTGTCTCTCGCTTGATTCTCCTGGTAATTCTTTTCACAAACTCAATGAACCGACTGTCCTGTCTTTCACCCGACTGAAGCACAAGTGAGCCGTAGTGCACCTCAGCACACCATCGGGCGGCTTTTATTATTTCATCTTCAGAGACTGTGTAGCGGTTTACTTTTGTATTCGATTTCCTGATTCCGCAGTAGCCGCAGTCAAGGGCACATTTGTTTGAAAACTCAATAAGTCCTCTGTAGTAAACACTGTTTCCACAGTACTTGAGAAGCGTTTTCTCCGCTGCCGTCCGCACTGCTTCAATCTCCCCGTAATGCTTTGTTCTGAGAAAATGAATAAGAGTTTCTTTCGACGGATTCTCTTCAAAGACTCTTAGTACTTCATCCGCAGTATACTTTTTGTCAGGCATGTTGCTTCTTTCCTTTCCGGATATACTGAACATACAGATTTGCGTGTTCCTTTCGGTAGCACGGTTGATTCCCCAAAACTATATTAACCCCTATGTTTGAAAGAATACTTATGTGGCTGGTGGAAATTCGGGATGTGGTAAGCATCCATCCTGTATTCGGTGTCGGAATCCTTCTGGTGGGCAGTTTCTTCCTTGGAAGACTTGCCTTCAAGGCAGGCATTCCTGCTATTACAGGTTTCATAGTTGCCGGCATGATTCTGGGACCGTCAGTGATTGGTATGGTTCACTCCGACCTGCACGATGAGCTTGGTGCTGTAACCGAAGTGGCCCTGGCCGTCATTGCTCTTGTCATTGGCAGTGAATTCAGTCTTGTAAAGCTCCGCCGCACAGGCAGAGCTGTTGTAATAATCACACTTGTTCAGATGTTCCTTTCCTTCGGAGCGGTAACCGTTGTGCTCTGGCTCACGGGGCTTATGCCCCTTGCTGCCGCCGCGCTTCTTGGTGCCGTTGCCTCTGCCACCGCGCCCGCTGCCACCGTGGCAATAGTGCGTGATTTGAAGGCTCGAGGTCCATTTGTTGATCATCTTTACGGGGTTGTTGCGCTTGATGATGCCGGAAGCGTTCTTCTTTTCAGCGTTGTAGCTGCCTTTGCCGGAGCAAGTTTCGGCGGCGGGGAAACCAACATTCTGCACTCGGTCATGCACGCTGTTCGGGAGATTGGAGGCTCAGTCATCCTGGGCGCAGTGACAGGCTGGCTTATTCATGTTTCCACCTCGGGCAGAGGTCGCGCTAACGAAGTCTACATCGTCAGCCTGGGGTTGATCTTTCTTTTAACCGCAATTGCCACCACATTCGGACTCTCCGCTCTTCTTGCCGGCATGACAGCCGGTGCGGTACTGGCAAACATGGGCCGGGGTGCTTTCAGGGTCATCTCATCCCTTGAGCAACTCTCCCCGCCACTGTATGCCACCTTCTTCGCTATCGCAGGAACTGAACTCAGTTTCAGGATTTTTTCCACAGGGCATGTTGTACTCATGGGGATTCTGTTCATACTTGCCAGAGCTGCCGGGAAATACTACGGTGTGTGGGGCGGTGCCCGAATGGCAGGCTCAAATCCTTTGATACGCAAATACCTTGGTCTGGCCATGCTTCCGCAGGCAGGTGTTGCCATAGGACTTGCGCTGTATATTCAAGCTGCTCCGTTTTTTGCAGGCCATGAAGAACTTGCTTCAACTATGGTAAGCATTGTTCTTATGAGTGTTTTTGTTAACGAACTTGCCGGTCCGCCAATATCAAAGTTTGCCGTTGTACGCGGCGCAACCCTTTGAGGTAAGCGCATGAAAATTTCTTCAATACTGGATATCTCAGGCTGCAGAAACAAATTATCCGCTGCGAACAGGAAAGAGGCTATTGAAATAATGGCCAGCCTTCTTTCAGAAAACATTGCATCGGGAAATGAAACAAATGACACTCTTCTTGCTGGAATGCTTAAACGCGAGGAACTGGGATCTACCGGCATGGGAAACGGGATAGCCATTCCTCACTGCAGACTGGAAGGGATGAAGAGCTTCGCCCTTGCTCTCTCTGTCTGTGACAGAGGTATCGCGTGGGATTCCATCGACGGACGCAGCGTTCATATAATTTGTGCAATTGCAGGACCTGTCGACGAAACTGATGAACACCTGAGGCTGCTGGCCGGTGCCGCCAGAGTATTGAGCAACAGCAAAGCAAGATATGAACTGATCAACAGCAGAACTGACTTTGCCATGAGAGAAGCATTTCTTTACCATCTTTCACCTGTTACTTCCAAGCACAGCAAAAATAGCAGAAAAAAGCTATTACTGATGGTTCTTCAGGAAGAAAAAACATATAATGATGTGATGGAATTATTTCTGGAAATGGGGATTGAGGGAGCGATGACTGTCAACTCTGATATGATGGGACCAATGCTTTCAAATGTTCCGATATTCGCCGGATTTATGGATGTTCTCGGTCGCAGCAGACCGGAACCCAGACTGCTGCTTACACTGATTCCCGAGGAGGAAGTGGACAACACTGTTTCCGCGGTGGAGGAAATCACCGGCGACCTGGATAACCACCGTGGAGCCTGCATAATTATGCTGGATACAGTATCAATAAGAGGAAGTCTTGAGACTTTATGAAAGGACCCGATATGAGCGATCTTTCGACAAAAATGAATGAGCTTTTCGGCAGAATCGAGCGCAACAACCTCTGGAGACAGAGACAGTGTGTTAACCTGATCCCCAGCGAAAACACACCCAGCCCCCTTGTGAAGATCTGTGAAATCTGCGACCCCTCAGGCAGATACGCGGAACACCGCACAATGAAAGGCAAAGAAGTCTATTTCTACCATGGCACTGATTTCATCCGCGAGATTGAGATTGAAGCTCGGGAAGCTCTCTGTGAGTACTTCGACTGCAAAGAAGCAGAACTGCGTCCGGTAAGCGGGCAGATGTCCAACGAGATCGTCTTCAAGGCTGTTACCAAGTTTGTTAACAGAAAATCACCGGAGGGCACATTCAGAAAACTCCGTACGGTTATGAACAATGATCTTGGCATGGGTGGACATCTTTCCAGTCAGCCAATGGGCGCTCTGTTCAACTTTGTTGAGATCAATCCTGCTACAGGGAAAGAAAATTGCGTGAATTTTCCGGTGATGGCAGATAATCCATACAGGATTGATGAAGAAAAAATGATAGAGCTTCTTGACGAGCATAAACCGGAGCTGGTTGTTTTCGGAAAAAGTATGTTTCTCTACCCGGAGCCCGTAAAGAAATTTGCGGATCACATAAAAGACTGGGAAAACAGACCGGTTGTGATGTACGACATGGCTCATGTGTTCGGTCTTTACGGTGCGTTCCAGGCTCCCCTTGCTGATGGAGCTGATCTTATTACAGGCTCCACTCACAAGACCTTCTTCGGCCCTCAGAGAGGTGCTATTGTCAGCAATATGGCGAAGAAAACTCATTTCAGAAAACTCTGGCTGGACATAAAGAGCAGAGCCTTCCCCGGCTCAACATCCAACCACCATCTCGCAACTCTTCTTGGACTGCTTGTGGCAACCCACGAAATGAACGCTTTCAAAGACGAGTACCAGGCCAAAGTACTGTCAAACGCCAGAGCCTTTGCGAAACAAC
>JAUVIS010000180.1 GCA_030592635.1 Candidatus Fermentibacteraceae bacterium
CAATTCGAATGCCGGACAAACCGTTTTCCCTGAATTCTTTATCATATTTATCTTCATATCTGCTTATTCCTTTGTATCTTTCAATCGGTTCCAACTTTTCAAATTTTTCCTGGCCAACCTCCAGAATGAAATCTCTTCTCGCTAATCTGTCAATCAGTTCATCCCAGAATGTATCATTATTATATTTCTGGATAAATTCCATAGATGGTGATTCGTTATCAAATTTATCTGTGTAAATATACGATCTAAACTGTTCTTCATATTCAACTAAATCTTCACACTCATGTTCTTTGGCCAGAGTAAATAATTTCTGTTGAAGCTTTTTGTAGGGAGCTGTTCTCGGAGTTTCCTTCGCTTCGCGGGAAGCAATAATCCAGTCTGCTATTTCCAGTACATCCAGAAGTCTTTTGTATTCGGCTTTTGTCAGATTCAGTTTCAAAGTATTTCACAGCTTTCTTTTCGCATTCTGTTTGTTAACACATCAATCCACAGTTCTGTCAGCAAAAACCCGGATTCAGTCCCTTTTCACACCTTTTCCGATAATGAAGCAGGAAAAGGATGCTGGCGGCTGAGAAGAAAAAGAAAGACAGCAGAAAATTTGCTGTAAAACCGAAGTACTTCATAACAACACTGCCAAGTACCGGGGCAAAGAAACCCCTCATTGCCGTTGCTGTGACATGCATCCCCTGATAAGTAGCTGTTTTTCCCTCCGGAGCGAAAAACATACTGGACATGTTCCATGACAGAACAATCCCCGCGATACCTACAGCAAAAGCTGCCCAGGCCAGATAGAAAAGAGGAACCCCAAGTGAGGGAATCAGGCTGCTTCCCACAAGAAACAGTGGAAATCCCGCGAGAATCAGGCATACCACGCCTGTAAATTTGAAAGGGTGCAGCTTGTCCATCTTTGCCCCCAGAAACGGAGCAAGAAGAAGCAATCCCAGTTGCCCTATGACACCCTTTGCGAGGGCATACTGTTCATAGGAAAGACCAAGCACCTCCAGAGAAAAGAATGGAATAGCGGGCTGGATGGTCATGAATCCAAAACCGTAGACCATAAAGAATGCTTCAAACAGAACAAACTCTCTGTCTCCCTTCAAGACCTGCCCCACACTCTTGAAAAAGTCTGAAAGATTTGACTGTGCAACAGCCATGGGATCTTTCATGCCCCTGGCCATAAGACCCATAACAGCGGCCTGTGCACATCCCATCACTCCTTCAGCGACGAAAAGCCACCTGTAGTAGGAAAAATCCGCGTCAAGCAGAGCTCCGACAACCATTGCGGCAGGGAGAGCAAAGAGATTAAGCGCACTCATTGTCCAGCCGAACAGAAGCCCCCTGTGCCCCTTTTTGTAGCGGCTGCGCATCACGGCATTCTGCCCCGGTATCACAAGGCTGTTGCTGCTGAAGTAGAGAAACAGCAATACAAGCATAAAGTTTACACTGCCGGAAAAGAACATCAGTGCAATGGGCAGTCTCAGTGCCGCGCCGATAAATATGGCAGTTGAATGCCTGTTGCTGCTGTCAACGAAGTGGCTTACAAGAACACTGAACAAATTGCTCACAGGCCATATCATTGTGAGCAGTGTAATCTGCATTACACTGGCACCAAGCCCGTTGGTGGCGATGTAATCGTGGTTCATCATTACACCAACAGCTACCGCGCCCAGTACCTGACTGATCAGATGCAGTTTGAATGCCCCTTTTTCGTCATCGGTAAGGGACACCCCAAAAAGCGAGCGACCCTCCACATCGGGAGGAATCGCTCTTCTGTTGAAAAACATTTACTCTGCGGGCACTATGCCCATTTCCTCAAGCTTTTTAATAACCTCAATTGCGCACTCTTCAGGAGTCTGCTTATCAGTGTGAAGATGAACTTCAGGATTTTCAGGGGCCTCGTAGGGGGCACTGATTCCCGTAAATGAAGGAATAATGCCGGCTCTGGCTTTCTTGTAAAGACCTTTGGGGTCTCTTTCCTCAGCTACTGCCAGAGGTACATCAACAAAAACCTCAACGAAATCTCCGTCGTTCTGCATTCCTCTGGCTCTGTCTCTGCCTGCGGTATAGGGGCTGATAAAGGCAAGAAGGTTTACTATCCCAAAGCTGGTAAAGAGCTTCGCGACTTCACCTATTCTGCGGATGTTTTCTGTTCTGTCCTCCGGGGAGAAACCAAGGTCGCTGTTAAGGCCCTGTCGTACATTGTCGCCATCAAGAATTGCTGTGCGTGCCCCTCTGGCATGAAGCATTCTGGACACATAGTCCGCAACGGTAGACTTGCCGCATCCGCTGAGACCGGTGAACCACACGGTTGCGCCTCTGTGGTTGTTCAGTTCCTCAATGTCTTTTCTGCCGGTGGCGTGGTCGTGCCATGTAAGGTTTCTATCTCTGGCTGTTGTCATGAATTCTCCTTGTCGGGTTCGGTTTGAACCGGCAATATACAACGGTTGGTCAATTGGTGAGCTGATTTCATATTTTACCAGCATGAAATCAATTAAAACTTAATCCCGGGAGAAAAAACAATGAAGAACAAAGAAGCTGTAATCAGAGAAAATCTGAACAACTGCCTTACCGAAACCGCAGAGCTGGGAATCGGAAAATGCAAGCGGGGCAAGGTAAGAGACATTTACGACCTTGGCGACAAACTCCTGCTGATAACAACAGACAGACAAAGTGCCTTTGATCGGATTCTCGCCTCAGTACCATTCAAAGGACAGGTTCTAAACAGAGTCAGCGCATGGTGGTTCAAACAGACCGAACACATCGTTCCCAACCATGTGATCAGCATTCCCCACCCCAATGCCACACTCGGGAGGAAGATGGATGTCTTCCCCATTGAGTTCGTAATGAGAGGTTACCTCACAGGCAGCAGCAGCACCAGTGCCTGGACCCTTTACAGCAATGGCGAGAGAAACATCTGCGGTAACAATCTTCCTGATGGCATGGTAAAACACGAGAAGTTCCCCGCAGCACTTATTACGCCCACAACAAAGAGCGAAGAACACGACGAATCCATCACACCGGAGGAGATCGTATCAGAAGGGTTCATGACACAGGAAGACTGGGACAACGCCTCCAGGATAGCAAAAGAGCTTTTTGCTTTCGGCGTGAAAACTGCAGCAAAACGCGGTCTCATCCTCGTTGACACCAAATATGAGATGGGTAAAGACAAAAACGGAAACATCATCCTCATTGACGAGATTCACACACCTGACAGCTCCCGTTACTGGCTCGCTGAAAGCTATCAGGAACGCCTTGATGCGGGGCTGAACCCAAAGAACATCGACAAGGAATTCCTCCGTCTCTGGTTCAAGGATAACTGTAACCCTTACGATGACAGGGTGCTTCCAGAAGCCCCGGCAGATCTTGTGGCAGAACTTTCTTCCAGATACATCACACTCTTCGAAATGATCACCGGCGAAGAATTCGAACCGGCTGAGGGCGATCCCGCGCAGGATCTTGTTCAGGCCGTAAAGAACCTTCAGGAAGGATAATCCTGTAAACCATGTGCAGAAAATTCGAATTCAGACCTTTTGAGGAAAGTACAGATATTGAGTTTGTACTGAAGTGGCTGGTTGAAGCAAAAAAAGTAACTCCAGATACATATGTGGACATTGCCCTTGAAAGAAAACACTACTTTGCGGCAGTGAGACAAATACAGTCCAGAGACAAGAAATTCGCTTCAATTCTTTACCTGAACAGCGAACCGGTTGGCTATCTCTGTACTTTTCCCATGCCGAAGTATCCCGGGAACGCCTTCCTTGATTTCTGCTATCTGATTCCCGAAATACGGGGCACTGATGCCTCAGATCTTATCGCGGAAAGAACGATTCAGCTGGCATCTGAAGGGGGCTGCAAAGCAATCCTTCTGAATGTTCACCACTTGAACCGCAGAGC
>JAUVIS010000143.1 GCA_030592635.1 Candidatus Fermentibacteraceae bacterium
ACGCCAGTGTGCTTCTGGAAGGGCCGCTTGAGACTGTTCCCCCGGAGATTATTGGCATGACCCTTTCAGTTGCGGGATTACCCGGTTTCAACCCGGTGCGTCCGGGTTGGAAGCTATGGCTTGAAAGCGGGGGGAATCCCGTTTTTGGCAGAGGAGTGGCCTCGTTACTGGAAGCGATTCGCGATGTGGGTTCGATTCTGGCTGCATCAAAGGCCACCGGAATACAATACAGACGGGTATGGACTCTTATTTCAAATACAGAAGAAAAGTTGGGTGTCAAACTCATCCGCAGAAGCCGTGGAGGTTCCGGCGGTGGCGGCAGTTCTCTTACCCCTGTGGCAATCATGCTTCTGAAGAGATATCACTTTCTTGAGAATGCCATGGCAGATGCCGCAAAGCACCTGGAGGAAGATAACTAAATGATCAGCGTTAGAGAGGCTCGGAAATCAATATTCGAAAACACTCCTTCGCCCACGGTGGAAACACTGGTTCTGGAAAAGGCTGCGGGTAGAATACTCGCGGAGGATATTGTTAGTGATATAGCAATGCCGCCGTTTGACCGCAGTGCCATGGATGGTTTTGCTATCCGCGGAGTATGCGATGAGTATGAATTAATGGATGAAATACCCGCAGGCACTCAACCTCCGCCAATACCCGGGGACGGGGTCGCCGCACCTATAATGACAGGGGCACCGGTTCCGGAAGGCGCCGACAGAGTTGTTATGGTGGAAGCCACCAGTGTGACAGATGGTAAACTCACCATAAGGAAAATGCCGGAAGAAGGCGCCAATATATGCTGGGAAGCTGAGGATATTACCAGAGGACAGAAAGTGCTTGCGGAAGGTACCTCAATTACACCTTCGGAAATTGGAATTGCCGCCATGGCAGGCAGGGAAACACTTTCAGTTTATCAAATACCCGCGGTGAGTGTTCTTACCACCGGTTCAGAGGTTATACCACCTGTTCATATTCCCCGGCGGGGGCAGGTAAGAAATGCCAATGGTGTTCTCATCTCTTCTTTTCTTACACACGCAGGATTTTCTCCCGTGAAAGTGCTTCATTCGGCAGATAATCCCGCATCTCTCAGGAACGCTGCCGCTCAGGCTTTAAGTGTTTCAGACATTCTTGTTACAGCTGGCGGTGTTTCTATGGGAACACATGATTATGTGCCTTCAGTTCTTGAGGATCTGGGCTTCAAATTCCATTTCAGAACGGTAGCTCAGAAACCGGGAAAGCCACTTTCCTTCGCTACTGATTCCAGCGGGAAGATGATGTTCGGGCTGCCTGGAAACCCGGTCAGTGTTCTTGTGAGTCTCGAAATGCATCTTCTTTCCTGTCTGAGACTTTATTCAGGGAACGGCAGATATCGGAGGAAAGAGCTTACCGGGAAGCTTGCCTGTTCTCTCAAGAAAAAAGCAGGGCGGTTAAATTTTTTCCGAACTATTGCGGAGTATACCGGTAAAGGATGGATATTATACAGCCCTGCTACTTCCGGTTCCGGAGATCTGATGAGTACCAGGGGAACAAACAGCATTGCATGGCTTCCCCCCGAAAGTACCGGAGCAGAAACCGGAACCTGTGTACCGTTTACGCTTATGTCATGGGCCGGGGGAGAAAGCTGCTGGCAATGAGGGACAGCTACGGTAGAACAATTGACTAT
Source organism: Candidatus Fermentibacteraceae bacterium (assembly GCA_030592635.1). Lineage (GTDB taxonomy): Bacteria > Fermentibacterota > Fermentibacteria > Fermentibacterales > JCC-6 > Sabulitectum. The sequence continues at coordinate 1,661 of JAUVIS010000143.1, forward strand.
CTGAGAGTTTCTGTTACAGACAGATGTAACCTCAGATGTATCTACTGCATGCCGGAATCAGGGATTCCGCATATTGACCATTCCGCCATTCTGCGACTGGAGGAAATCCAGTGTCTTGTTGAGCTGATTCACGAAGCACTGACCCTCAGGAAGATCAGAATCACAGGAGGAGAACCTCTTGTGCGCCGGGGTATTGTTTCACTGGTGAAAGGAATTTCACCACTGGCGGAAACGGTGATGACCACAAACGGTATTCTTTTTCCAGAAAATGCGGCAGACCTTCGCGCGGCAGGTCTTTCCAGAGTAAACATCAGTGTTGACAGCCTGAAGGATGAAGTTATCAGGAAAGTTACCAGACGGGATGTTACACTGAACATGATTGAGAAAGCCATAGAGGCGGCAAAAGAAAACAGTCTTGATCCCATAAAGCTGAACTGTGTTGTTCTGAAAGGCGTTAACTTCGGAGAACTTTCGGATATGATAAGATGGGCCGAGGATATGGGCACAACCATGAGGTTTATTGAACACATGCCCATGACCGGTTCCGTGTGCAGCTATGTGCCCCGGGATGAGATCCTCCGGGAAATCAGTGCCGGCATGGGGCAGGCCGAACAGATTGCCACTGAGGGAACCGCAGATATGTATGTCACAGACTCTGGAATCAAGTTTGGTATTATTGCTCCGGTGGCTGGAGGAATGTGCGCAAATTGTACAAGACTCAGGCTTACCGCCGAGGGTGAACTGCTGCCCTGTCTCGCCGGAGGAGAATCTCTTAACCTCAGAGACATGCTCAGATCAGGAAGCAGTGAAAGTGAAATAATCAGTGCTGTTCGCGACCTTGTCGCAAAAAAACCTCATCACGGTGCATGCGGCGGAGTCAGTATGTGGAGGATTGGCGGATGATGAGGCATGGGTCAAATCGTGATCCGTTACTGGTAAGTGAGCGGAATGAATCGAAACGTCGAACAATTGTAAAGTCTATTCTGTGGCGGTTCATAGGAGTGATATGGACCTGGATCGGGGCGTACATAATTGTGCTTCTTGTTCCGCCCTCCAGGAACACAGCGGTGCTTATTGCCACATTGATTGTGATTTATCACCACTTCACAAGAATGATTATGTACTATTTTTATGAGAGGCTGTGGGTTTCTATTTCCTGGGGTCGGGCGGAAACAGAAAATTCACTGCAGAGGCGTGGGAAAGCATTATGGATTTGCGGTATAGTAATATCGATTCTGCTGATTTTCTTTTTGATCATCTATGTTACACCTCTGATAAAAGGTTGATTATTTGAAAATCAAATCTATCGATTTAACTGGAATCAGTATGCGGAGGATCAATTGATGAGTTTAACACACTTGAATAAAGAGGGATACGCAGGAATGGTTGATGTTTCAAAAAAGCAGCCAACACACAGAACCGCTCTTGCCGAAGGCGTTATCAAACTGGGAGATGCGGTGCTGAAAACCCTTACCGGCGGGAATTCTCCGAAGGGCAATGTGCTTAACACCGCTATTGTCGCTGGAATTCAGGCAGTTAAAAAGACCCCGGAACTGATACCCATGTGTCACCCGCTTCCCCTGCAGGGAGTGGACATCAGATTCGAGCTGAACAACAACAACCTGAAATGCTTCTGCTCAGTATCTGCTGAAGCAAAGACCGGCTTTGAGATGGAAGCGCTTGTCGGCGTTACAACCGCACTGCTCACGGTGTATGACATGCTCAAGGCAGTAGACAAGTCAATGGAAATATCAGGAATACGCCTTCTGGAAAAAACCGGCGGTAAATCCGGAACCTTCAGGGCCGCGGACAAATAACATCCGGAGTACATTGTTGTGCCATCGTTTTAAAGCATACCGCTGAATTCTGATATCTGAGAACCGATGATTAAAAATTAACTTGCTTTCTCATACAGTACTTGTCCAGTATTCATTATTTCTTCAGCAAATGAGTTTCCCTGATTGCTCATTATCTCAATTTCTTTAGAAGTGAACACAAGCAGATCAATCGGAATTTTACTGTTAATGCCTCGCAATGATTTTCTGAGACCCAGCTTCAGTTTCATTTTTTCTTCGTATGTTTCCGGGATTCTGTCGATATCAAGTACTACCAGCAAGTCTATATCGCTGCCTTCACTGGAGTTACCTGTATTAACCGATCCAAAAAGAACTATTGATACAGGATTATGTCTTTTTAAAATCTCAAGAATCTCCTGGGCAGCTATTGATTTCAGCTATTTCTTGTGATTTCATGGCTTCCATTCTCTGTACAATTATGATCTATTGCGGAAAACACCAGCATGATGAGAATAACCAGTGAAGTTAGTTGTGTCAATTAGAAGTCCTAATTGATTTTTCGAATCGCTGCCGGGCTGTAAAGCACTTGAGATCATAGTTCGTTTGCTTTATTGTATTGGTGTAAGGCAGGGGAATGCGGTTATTTATCTGGGGCATGAGGTGTTTGAATGAGGATGACTGAAATTATTGAGAGTATTGATAGTATGGAACTATCCAGGAAGCTGATGCTGGTGGAGGATATCTGGGATTCCATTGCTCGGAATAATTGCGAACTTCCATTGCCGGAATGGCAGAAAGCTGAGCTGAATCAAAGGTACAGCGAATACAATAACGGAGATATAAAGCTTCATGCCTGTAAGAGTGTTCACGAGAAAATAAGGAATAATTACAGTAGAATCTCCGTTACACAGACAGGTCTGTGGACGATCTTGAATCATCATTCAGGTGGTATGAAATTCAGAGGTGCGGGCTTGGATTTGAGTTTCTTGATTGCATAGAAGTACCACTCGCTGATATTCTTGAACTCCCGGAAATGCATGAGATTTGCTATTCCTTTTTAGAAGAGGTGTTATTCGAAGATTTCCATTCTCGATTTTCTACACTGTTGAAGAGGATGATATTGTAATTCACTCCATATTTGATAATAGACAGGATCCAGAGAAATGGCCTTGACTACACACCGCACTCAGTGTTTGAAAAGAATGAAAGGACATTTACGAGTAACATGAGTACTTTCAGCATATTGACAGTTAGTGACAGCTGTAAAGATGGCACACGGACTGATACAAGCGGCCCGACTATCATTGGAATCATGGAAGAGGCAGGTTATACGCAGGTTGATTATAGAATAACCGAAGATGGTGTTGAACCTGTATCAATCTGCATTGAAGAAATGTGTCATCAGGGTGTTGATCTTCTGCTTACAACCGGAGGAACCGGCTTCAGCCCCAGAGATTTCACTCCCGAGGCTACCGATATGGTCTGTGACAGAAAAGTTCCGGGAATACCGGAGATGCTCAGGTATCGTTCAAGCGAAAAGGTAAAAGCAGCCTGGCTCAGCAGGGGAACAGCCGGAATCAAAGGAAATACCCTCGTGGTTAATCTTCCCGGCAGTGTGAAGGCAGTTACTGAATGCGTTGAATTCCTGCTGCCGATCCTTCCCCATGCACTTGAAGTGCTGCGGGGGTCTGTTGACCGGTGTGGCGGGTAGTACAGGAACAGCAGCTTGAGTTTGGGGATTCATGGTTCGAAGAGCACAAATCAGTGACGCCGATTCGATTGCCGGGATAATTGTAAGTGCCTGGCAGAACGCGTATGCAGGGATTATTGACAGTGATTATCCTGCCTCAATAAGC
>JAUVIS010000040.1 GCA_030592635.1 Candidatus Fermentibacteraceae bacterium
GCGCAGTTAACAATTATTACATTGTCTTTCATCATTTCAAATTGTGGCTTGTCAAGAATGTAATGGGTGACATCGTTGTGAGGAATGTGAAGGCTGATAACAGTAGACTCTTTGCAGAGAGTTTCAAGGTCAACCTTTTTTGCTCCGTCAACAATTGCGTCATCAATAAAGGGATCAAAGAAAATAACATCCATATCGAATGCCTTTGCGCGCTTCGCAACTTCTTTCGCTATGCGACCGAACCCGATAAGACCAAGAGTTCCGTGCCAGAGCTCAAGACCCTTGCCATACTGTTTTTTATTCCATTCGCCCTGCTTCATGGTTCTGTCCGCGATGGGAATGTAACGGCAACAGGCAAGCATGTGCCCAATGGCAAGTTCCGCGACCGCGACTGAACTGGCACTGGGGGTATTTCTTACAGAGATTCCAAGTGCTTCAGCCTCTTGAACATCAATGTTGTCAAGGCCTACGCCGCCGCGAACGATGAGCTTCAGTGTATCCCTGCAGTGTTCAAGAACCGGTACCCTCACCTTGGTGGCACTTCTGACAACCATGGCGTCATAAGCCGGCACTGTTTTAAGAAGACCGTCCTGATCCATACCTGTTTTTACCGTTACTTCATGACCTGCGTTTCTGAGCATATCAAGAGCAGAATCGGCAACTGCGTCACATATAAGAACCTTAGCCACTTTAACCCCCCACCTTGCGGTTAATTTGTTAATTGATAATAAGGTAACACTAACCAGTGAAAGCTATCGCACAAACAACCTGAAGTCAATGGATTTTCCTATTTTATCAGCGCTTCCTCCACCTTTCCTGCAATTGCCTCAGCAGTAAGACCGCAGTGTACCATAACCTCTTCAGGTGTGCCGCTGCAGCCGAATCTATTGTAAACACCAACGGGAATAATTCTTCGGGGACAATGTTCTGACATGTATTCAGACACAGCTCCGAAGAGTCCCCCTGCTATCTGATGATCCTCCGCCGTTATTATTACCTCTGAGGAGGTTGCGAGATGCTGGATTAAATCTGTATCCAGTGGCTTGATGCTCACCATGTCAGCGACAGAGACATCAATTCCCTTCTTCGAGAGAGTGCGGGCTGCTTCAAGAGACGGTGCTAACATCGCACCTGCTGCTATGATGGAGGCGTGTCCGCCCTCTTTCAGAAGATGCCCTTTCCCGGGCACAACGCTTTTGTTTCTGTCATACATCTCGGGGACAGGATTTCTGCCATACCTGATGTACACAGGTCCATCAATCTCAAGGGAAGCAAGAACAGCCTGTCTGGTCTGGTTAGCATCAGCGGGTACCAGTACTGTCATATTGGGCAGAACTCTTGTTATTGCTATGTCCTCAAGAGCCTGATGAGTGGCTCCGTCCGGGCCGACACTGGTTCCGCCATGGGCTCCGCCTATGCGTACATTCAGATTCATATTGCAGATGGAAGTACGGATCTGATCCCAGGCTCTTCCGGCGGCGAAAACCGCGTAAGTACTGTAAAACGGGATGAACCCGGCCAGAGCAAGTCCCGCGCAGTACTCCGCCATGTTCTGCTCGGCAATGCCCAGGTTGAAAAATCTCTCGGGGAATTTTTTCTGGAATGCTGTTGTTCCTGTTGATCTGCTTACATCACCGTCAATGACAACAACTTTTTCATTTATTTCTCCTGCTTCAAGGAGACCTTGTACATAACCTTCTCTTGTCGCTCTCATTCCAGTTCCTCCAGAGCTTTCCGAAGTTGCTCCTTATCGGGGGCTTTGCCGTGCCACAAAGCCTGATTCTCCATGAAGGAAACACCCTTCCCCTTCACAGTCTCCGCGATTATTACCAGGGGCTTGTCTGTGACGGTTGAAAAAGCTTTTTCTATGTCTTCCCGGTCGTGACCATCGCAGGTGGCAACTGTCCAGCCGAACGCTTTCCACTTGCCGGCGAGGGGTTCAAGCGGCATTATTTTGTCAACGGCATCGTCAAGCTGAACATGGTTCCTGTCTACAATGGCAATGAGATTAGTTTGTTTCAAGGCGGGTATGGACATTGCGGATTCCCAGATACTGCCCTCCTGAAGTTCCCCGTCACCCAGTATGCAGAAAACTCTTGCTCTGCTTTTTCTGATTGTGAGCCCCAGAGCGAGACCGGCAGCAATGCCAAGCCCCTGTCCGAGACTGCCTGTGGAGCAGTCAAGACCGGGCAGGCTCTGCATATGCGGATGCCCCTCCAGCCCTGAACCAAACCTTCTGAGAGTTTCAAGTTTATCTGTTGAGAAAAAGCCTTTTCTCGCGAGGATTGAGTACAGTGCAGGTGCTCCGTGTCCTTTGGATAAAACAAGGCGATCCCGATCCTCCCACTGCGGGTTATCCGGGTCGATCCGCATTTCCTTCCAGTAGAGGTGTATGAGGATTTCAACAAGAGAGAGACTCCCGCCGGGATGACCACTGCCGGCACTGTGTATCATGCGGAGAATATCCTCTCTGATAACCTTTGGAGATACCATTACTTACGCGCTGCCTCCCAGTCTTTTTTGAATGAATCAAGGCCCTTGTCTGTAAGCGGATGAAGGATTGATTTTTTAATTACTGAATAGGGAACTGTCGCTATGTGGGCTCCGGCAAGGGCGGCCTCTGTGAGATGGTTCGGTGTTCTGATGGAGGCTGCGATGATTCTTGTACGAAACCCGTGGGTTTCAAATATCTCCGCCAGATCTTCCACAACCTGCATTCCGTCTGTTCCGGCGTCATCAAGCCTTCCCACGAAAGGGCTGACAAAAGTAGCACCTGCACTGGCGGCGAGAAACCCCTGCCCGGCGCTGAAAACAAGTGTCACATTACAGGGAATGCCCTCATCCTCAAGGACAGAGCAGGCTCCAATTCCTGCGGGAGTGCATGGCAGCTTGATTATTACATTCTCATGCCAGTCTTTCTTCTCCCTGCCCTCTCTGATCATTCCTTCCATATCCTCGCTGATAACCTCAGCACTCACAGGACCATCCACTATATCGCATATCTCACGAATAACTTCGAGGAAATCTCTGCCTTCACGGGCTATCAGGGTGGGATTGGTGGTAACACCGGAGAGGACTCCCCAGTTGGCAATTTCCCGAATCTCGTCAACATTGGCGGTGTCAATATACAGTTCCATCAGCCACTCTCTTTCTGTCTACTCCATATCTGATCGTTGAGCTTTTTCTTTTAGTACAGGTATCGGAACATAACCTGTAAGAAGTGTTTTGGGCTCATCAAAACCGAAATTTATCTTCAACTCCCACTCGCTTCCCCTTCTTTTTGCTGATATCACAACGCCCTTACCGTAGCGGGGATGTTTTACAAGATTGCCTCTGTTGTAAGTTGAGGCAGATTTGGCAGGTGCGTCAACGGGAGATGGTGAAGGCTTTTGCGCCGGAGTTCGCGGCATGTGGGTATCGTGCTGCTCGTCGTCGGCGACTTCAGTTAGAAATCTGCTGGGCCCCCTGGAAAAACTGCCGGGACGCAGCCTGTTTGTACACCAGGTGAGAAAAAGCCTCTTCCTGGCCCTGGTCATCCCGACATAAAGCAGTCTCCGCTCTTCCTCCAGATCTTTTGGCGAATACTCCTGAGGTCTTATGTAAGGCAGCATTCCCTCCTCAAGGCCTGAAACGAAAACACAGTCGAACTCCAGCCCCTTGGCACTGTGAAGAGTCATCAGGACAAGTTTTTCATCACCGGAGTATGTATCCGAACTTGAGAGAAGGCTCTGCTCCGCGAGAAAACCGGGCAACCCGCCCTCGGGATTTCTTCCATCGTATACCGCCGTTAAACGCCTCAACTCTCTGATGTTATCAAGGCGGGTTTCGTCTGCTACTTCACCAGTTCCGTAGAGGTCACGAACCCCTGAAAAATCTATTACACGGTCAACAATTTCGCTTGCGGTGTCCCCTGCGCCTACCCCGTCCATGCATGAGCGCAGGTTTCTGCCCAGAGTTTCAAGAACAGGTTGAGCCTTTTTCGATATGCCTGGAATAGAACCGCTTTTCTCAAGGGTTGTGACCACATCGGTGCCATTCTGCCCCGCCCACTGGAAAAAGTTCAGCTGCCCCTTCGCGCCTACGCCTCTGGTCGGCTTGTTAATCACCCTGTGGAAACTGCCGGTATCAGCGGGATTAACTATCACTCTGAGATAAGAGACAATATCTTTTATCTCTGCTCTCTCAAAGAATCTTACCGTACCCACCACTTCGTAGGGTATTTTTAATCTCAAGCACATTGTTTCCAGGGCACCGGACTGGGCGTTTGTTCTAAAAAGAACAGCAATTTCGTTCCAGGGCATACCGTCACTGTTCAGGTCTCTGCCTGCTGAAAGTATGAAATGCGCCTCATCGTCCGGAGTAACAGTCTGCATTACCTGAACTTTTTCTCCGCTGCCAAGAACCGGACGAAGGGTTTTGCCGTGTCTGCCGCGATTGTGCTTCACAAGTGATGACGCGGCATGAAGAATGTTTCCGGTTGAGCGGTAGTTGGTCTCAAGTCTGATTGTCTTTGCGTTCGGGTACTCCTGCGGAAACTGAAGAATGTTTTCTACCCGGGCTCCGCGCCAGCCGTAGATTGACTGATCATCATCACCTACAACAGTGACCACAGTGTTCTCTCCTGTAAGCTCTTTAAGAATCTCATTCTGAACCCTGTTAGTATCCTGGTACTCATCAACAAGTATCCTGGTGAACATATTTTTGTAGTGTTTCCCTGTGTCACTATTTTGACGCATTGCCAGCAGCACCTGTGTCAGTAAATCGTCAAAGTCAAAAGCGCCGCACTTCTGCAGTTCTTTATTGTAATCCCGATAGACCATTGCCAGAGATTCCTGATAGGGAGTTGATGCGCTGGAAAGGGCCTCCTCCACTGTTATAAGGTCATTCTTTGAGTTTGAGATGTACCCTTTGACCGCTCCGGGAGTCACCTTCATCGGAAGTTCCGCAGTTTTTAGAATTCTCCTTATAAGTGTTTTCTGATCATCACCATCGTAGATCGAGAAGTTCTCAGAAAATCCAAGATTACGGGCCTCTCTTCTCAAAATCCAGGCACAGACGCCGTGAAAAGTGCCCATACGGAGTCTCATGTTGTCGGCATTCAACTGGTTGCAGATCCGCTCACGCATCTCACCCGCGGCCTTGTTTGTAAATGTCATCGCGAGTATCTGCCAGGGTTTGGCTATACCGGCGTCAAGAATCCGGACAATCTTTGCTGTAAGCACCCTGGTTTTCCCGCTTCCGGCACCGGCAAGAACAAGAAGATGACCGCTATTGTATTGTACTGCTTCCTGTTGATCTTTATTAAGAGTGATATCTGTTTTTTGTGGCACGGTTATTGCTTTCTGTGTTCAGTGTTTGAGAGACGATTTTCAACGGAAGCGAGGATACAAGATGTACAAACCCGGGTTCAAGAGCTGGCTGGTGTTGACGATGGCGATCGCAGCACTGCCTATCTTTATCCTGATAGCATGGCCGATCTGAACCCCCTCCCAGATCAGTTAATAAGGATAAGGGCTTTACCCATCTAATCCGGGTTCTCTGGCGGGCAATTGGTCGACCCCTCCAATTGCCCGCACTCTTTTTGTAATATACTTTATTTATTAGCATTTACTATCGTTATACCGCTACTGGTACCAATTCTCGAAGCTCCAGCTTCCACCATTGCAACTGCTGTATCAAAATCACGGACTCCTCCTGAAGCTTTCACTCCCATAAGAGACCCGACAGTTTCCCGCATCAGCCTGATGTCCGCCAGTGTAGCACCGCCTTTTGAAAAGCCTGTGCTGGTTTTTACAAAGGCGGCGCCGGCATCTTTCGATATAGAACAGGCAGTAACCTTTTCTTCGTTCGTAAGAAGACAGGTCTCCAGAATAACCTTTACAGGAACTCCAGGAACTGCATTAACAACCTCTTGAATCATCAGACGAACCCCGGCAGTATCTCCCTGCTTCAGAAGACCCACCGGCAGAACCATATCAACCTCTCCGGCTCCTCTGGAAACCACCCATTCCGCCTCTTTCGCGACAAGGGGCGTTGAACCCAGGGGAAAACCGACTACAGAGCAGACAAGTGGAGTTTCAGAGTCCAGGAGTCCGCTGCAGAAAGGTACCCATATCGGATTGACGCAGACGGAGCAGAAGTGATACTCGGCAGCTTCAGCGCATAGTCTCTCTATCATTAGCCCGGTAGCATCGGGTTTCAGCAGCGTATGATCTATGATGGAGGCCATATTCATGCTAGAAGTCCTCTCTCAGAAAGAGAAGGGTGATTTCACCGGCTTGCACTGCCACCGGATCGTGGATGAAGTTCCTGCCGTTTATCGTAACACTCACCGGCCAGGTTCCCGGAGGCACCTGCAGGCGTACCATCTGTATCTGTGCCGGCAGAGTAAGCCATGCTCTGAGATCTGCCTGCTCGGTAGCAGCGCCAATAATGCTCAGAATAAGTCCTACTCCGGAACTCACATTCTCATTGTCGGTAAGCTGTTCTGTAATGTTCTCGCCCAGTTCAGACAGACCTGCCTTTATGGCCAGTCGTGCTGCTGCTCTCACAACATTTCTTCCAGCCTCGTCTTCCAGATTCTCTCTGGCAATCCCGTTGAGATCCTCCACAAGGAACAGGTCAGCGGTTCTTCCTCCGGCAGAGAGTGAACCACTTACCCGTCGCCTTGGAAAGTCCGGAATTGCGGGAAGCGCCAGACTGTAAACCCTGTCATTGGAATACACGGCAAAATCTTCAGATCTTCTTTGTGAGATGTTACCCAGCTCAATCACTGCGACGATCTCGCCCATATCCGCTGTGGGTCCGGACCCGCTCCAGCTTACTCCCGGCCACTGAGTCTCAAAAGTAGACAAAAGACTCTCGAATCCATTGTAGTTGGCCAGGCGCATAGCATCAGACTTGAGTTGCCGGGGAGCAGGAAGATTGTATTCTACAGCATAGGTGGAATCGTAGGTGGCAAGAGCGAGACGATAACTGATAAGAGCATCATCGTAGTCGCCATCCATCTCATACAGAACTCCCATGAAGTACCTGACAAAGGCATCATCGGTGTATCTGTTGGGATTTCCCTCGTACCTGGTATTGATCTCCTTCAGCTTCTCATTTACCCGCCTTGCCTCAACAACAGCGTCCTCTGTGTTTCCGGATGCCGCATAGCTTGAAGCCAGGCAGTAATTGATGAAAACCTTTTCGTAATCCGCGCCGCGGAAGTCCAGAGCAAGGTCACTGGTAACCATTGACTGGGCCTGCTGCCCGATATCGGTTCCCCGAAGGTTATCGCTGAGTCTGTCCGCCCGGAGAAGAACAGTCTGAGCAATGCTCTGCTGCCCTGCGTATCTTGAGAGATTTCCAAGCTCCATCAGATAAAGAAGACGATCCCTGCCTGTGCTGTCGGGGAATACATCTTTCAGCCTTGTGATGGCTTCTGAGTTGTGGCCGCGATCCATATCCTTTATTACAGGTGCCATAGTGTTTGTGTATGCCACTGCGCAGGACATAACAAGAAGAAACCCGGCCAGGAGCATGTATTTCATGTTACCACTCTATAACTTTTTTAATCTCAGCAGACCCCATCCAGATCTTAAGGGCAGTTTCAACATCTATGAGTTCAAGATTTACCTGATAGAAAATGGCTCTTGTATCGCCTTCCTGATCCTCAATTGAATTAACCGTTCCTGTCATTACATAGTCTGCCCCGATCTCGCGGCCGAATTCAGCGGCAGTGGCGGGAGAGGCGAATATTGTCTGATCTCTTCTCTCTCCGCGGACCTCGTCACGCTCACGGCCTCCGGCGGCGATCTGGAACTCTCCGGAGTTAAGAAGGGCTCTCTCTATTTCGGACATGAACACATCAACATTTATGTGCTCTGTACTCTGATTGCGGACACCGCCAACAACTATAACAGGGAGTTCTCTTACTCTGCCGTCTCCACGGACTCTGTCCGCATCAAACCAGCGGCCATTGAGGCACTGGTCAACAATAGAATCGGCAACAATACGGGCGTCTGTATCGTTCCAGTATCCACTGAGGTCTGTAACCGTATCGGTATCGGTTCTTGTAACTTCCCTGCCTCCGCAGGCCGTAACAGCAAGAAGAACAAAAACAACTGCGATGAGAAATACTTTCATTTTCTGACTCCTTTCAGAGGTAATTACGGAACATCAATGGCTCCCCGGAATATCACATTGAAATAACCCATGTCTCTGCTTGTTGATGAAATCACAGGCTCACTGAGAGCCTTGAAAAGGGTGATGTAAATAACATCCGTGGGAACTGCCGTTGCCTGTGGATTTCCGCCGAACACCGTTCCTGTAAGCTCCCACATTATTCGTTCGTTTACGGAACTGTAGCCCGCAAACATTGCCTGCAAACTCAGCGTACCCAGCATCTCCCCCATGGAAGACTGCATCTGCTCCGCAAAAGAGAGCATGGTGTCATAAGAATCCCAGGAATCAATCAAGCCGATTGAAGCTGCCGCCTCCATCTCTGCCAGAGTGGGCAGACGCTTCCCGGTATCAGACAGGAATGACTGGGCGCCGCTCCAGGTGATTGAGGCAACCGGATTCTCCAGGCAGTGCGAGGGTACAGTAACTCCTCCACCCTGATCACCGATGAACGGCGTAAAGGCAAGGAACTGCATAGTCTCATCCCCTCCGCCGGTAATAACAATACCCAGTTCGTTGACACCAAATCCGGATCCGTTAAGCCACGGGATAAAATCCCGGTAGGTAACAGGCTGCTCATCCAGGAAGAAAGGTGATACCTCCATCATAATCCCGTTCACTTCCACTGTGGTGGCAGGTACATACACCATACCCTCAGGTGGCTGGGGAAGATGGCAATAAACACAGAAGGATCCGTCATTATCCCCGCCACAGGCGGGACACTGCCAGGCAGAAGCCGCCACGGCAAGAAACATCAATGCTGGAAGAACCAATCTCATAGGCGCAAACTACCTCCTGTTTAAAATTCTGTGGACATTGTGAAGTAATATCTGGGCTTCTGGCTTACACTGGCCAGATCCGTCCGCCAGGCTATGTCTGTTCTTAACACAAAATAGCCAACATTCAAGCGAAATCCGGTTCCAAATGACATCTTGATATCTTCCAGTCTGTACCCTCCGTGGCCTCTGGCACCCTTGAATGTACTGAGATCGTCGGAAACGAATCCCAGATCCGTGAAGATAACGCCTCTCCCCCTGGTAAAAGTCATTGGTATGGGAGCAGCCAGGCTGAGGTAATTGAGAACAGGATACCTGAACTCAACAGACGCAACGCCATATCTGGTTCCATTCAGTGAAACATAATCCCAGCCCCGGAGAAGATCGGCATAACTGGTATAGAACTGATATACATCTCCAACCCCTTCAACATCTCCCGTACTTCTGCGATGCGGAAGGGCTCCGCCCAGAAAAAACCTCTGCCTGTCCTGTCCAAAACTGATACCTCCGGCCAGTCTGGTGGCAAGCGTTACCTCTGAGGATACCCATGTGTATTCCCGAAGATCAACCATGGCGGTGAAGTATTCAGCGTTGTCCCACAATCCCGGAGCGTAATCAAAATCTACGCTCATGCGACTTCCAACCCTGGGTCCAACCGCCCCCCAGAGCGCGTTATCAAAGACCAGATTGGTTCTAAGAGAAAAAATATTCTCTCGGAAAAGCATATCATTGGACCAGAGCCCCTCTCTGGATACCCGTCTGAAATTCGCGGCAAGACCCGCTCTGAGCGCTTTTGTGAAAGGATAGCCGACTTCCAGAGTTCCTCCCAGATTAATGTCCCTCACATAGTCTCTGTTGCCCGGAGTATCTTCAAAAACATATCTTGATACAAAGCGGTAAGCCGCTCCACCTGTCTGATACCGATGCTTCATGTTGCTATACATCACAGCAAGATCCATATCGCTGACCTGCCCGCTGAAGTTGGCCAGAATACCCATCTGATGCAGGGCAAGCACATCACTGAAAAGGAAGTAGGAATCGCCGGTAAGCCCTGAATACGAATCAAACCCGGCATTGGCAGACACCTGATCCAGTGAAAACTCCGGCTGGTAGGGCGATATTCTCCAGCTGCCGGTTTCGTACTGATTAAAACTCACAGGTGTCTCTCTGTCGCCGCACTCGTGAATGAGGCCGGGTGTCTCAGCTCTTCTTGTACCCAGATCATGCGCAACAAACAATCCTGAGCCGAACCAGTCGGAAGACTGGAACAGGGCAATGCCCGAAGAGTCCGCCCATGAAGGAGACTGTGGTGTCATGTAAAGATCGGTAAGTCTGATAATCGGAAGGGAATCTCCCGGCAGCAGGTAGAAATTGGGATCTCCGTGTTCTGAAGAAATGAATATCAGGCCGTCAGGGGTTTCCATCGGGGCAGAAATGTCTTCTGTGCAACTATGAACGACTTCAACAGTTCCATCGGTCTGCCAGCACTGAATGGTTCTCTCTCTTCCCTCATGATTCTCGGAAACACACCATATACCACTCCGCCCCCACCAGAGATCAAATTCTCCCTGTTCATTGTCGCTGATTCTGGTAAGATTCTCAGAACCCATGTCATACAGCCAGATATCAAGAGTGGCGTCCTGAAGAGCACTGAAAGCAATCTGACCTCCTTCAGGACTCCATACCGGATCACGAATCATTTCAAATCCAAGCGGAAGGGTTACCGGATCTCCATCCATGACCGCGATCTTAATACCGTCATTTGTTATCTGATGAAAAGCAACAGCAATAGAGTCTGAACCTGGAGAAAAAGCCATCGCACGATACATTGGTGATACTGCCTCTTCAAAGACACCGCCACCACTGATCGGTCTGAAGAGTTCCTCGCCATCCACGGCGGAGCGAACCACTCCGGAGAACCTGGCACGGTAGTACTCGCATCCGGCAATTCTGGAGCCGTCCGGCGATATAACAGGTCCTGCCAGAACAACTCTGGAAGCCCTGCGACCCTCTCCCTGCATGATCGGAATGCCGACATCAGATGGACTTTCTCCATCAGCCACATCTGCCCAGTAGGTTTCCCTGGCCCACTCAACAAATCTTTCACTGAATTGATCAACAGTCATGTCGAAGGCTTCCCCTATAGAACCATCAATGCCGTCCTGCTCTCTCATGCGCCTTACGAAGTCATGATATCTTTCCTCTCCGTAGCGCTCATTCATAAAATGATAGATGGCCTGTCCCTCACGGTAAACAAGATAGTCCTGCCTGCAGCTGAGTTCTCTGACACTTACAATCATGTTGTTGATTACCATGTCTCTGAATTCAATCTCGCTGGCTGTATCCCAACCCAGGGATGTATACTCCGCAAGGCCCTCCATTACCCACAGGGGTGCCTTGCTCTTGATGATATCAGTCAGTTCTCTTCGATACATCATGTCAAACACATAGGCATGATTCAGCTCATGAGCGATCACATGTCTGAAATCACTCCAGATTCCCGTAAAAGGCACGGCGATTCTGCCTTTGTAAAACTCTGTAAACCCGCCAACACCCTCTCCCATATCCCCGGGCAGAAGTGTTGTCTGCCTGAATCTAGCGGGAGAACGGTACACAATTACCGAAATAGGATCGGAAGGCAGATAGTCAAAGGTGTCACCCAGCAGACGGATTTCCCTTTCTGAGATAACAACAGTACTCTCCGCCACACTCTCTGAACCTGTTTCGTAGTAAACATCAAAATGCGTGGAATGAATCACCCACCAGTCGTTATCAGTTCCGGTAATCTTGGTTCGCCCGTATTCAGTGGCAAACGCCGACACGGAAAGCAACAGCAGCATAATAAAAAGTCGCAAGCCTCTCCTTTCAGCAGAAACCACCTCTCAATCTATGTATTATAGCAATGTAAGCCGGGAATGTGCCCGTTCTGTCTTTCGTAGCATATTAGGGGTATGAAAAAAGCAGCAATTTTATTGATACCGCTGATTCTCCTGATTTCGTGCGGAGAAGAACCTGCTTCGGATCTCACGCAGGAACAGCTGAATATCATATCAACGGGAGCCGGAATGCTTGCCCGCAATCTGGCTTATCTTCCCGCTGATTCAAACTGGTCTGAAGCCCCGGAAGAAGGACTCATATCAGAGCTTGAACTTATGGCTGAAACACACACGGATGTTTGGCCCCTTTTCTTCAGAGCCGCCGCCGACTCCGCCGGTAAGCTGGAACAGCTTGAAATACAGGCTCAGCGAGAGGCCATTCAGGCGGAAATGCTGTAAGCAGGTCTGCTGTACCGGTAAACCCTGGACATAGCGGTTGAACCACACTGATGCTGTTCATGAGACAGTGAACTCTATACAGCGAGCTTCACATGCGAATAATTGAGAATCTTCTCATCCATTGTCAGCAATGAACAATCGTGTATCCTGGCGGTTGCCACAATAATCTGGTCAGCTGGATCTCTGTGGAATTTCCCGGGAAGTTGAGTTGACTCAATTAGTATCTCTGGAGTAAGATTGAGTATTTCAACGCCTGGATAATTTACTGCAGTCTCCATCCACTCAGCTAAAGGGCAGTGAAGAATCAATCTTTTCAGCTCTACCAGTTTTGCAACTTCCCAACATGAAAAAATGCTGACTCCAAGACCTTTGTCTTCATTCTCCTGGATAATCGTACGGAATTCATCAGTTAGCAGAGAATCATTATGAATCCACCAGATCCAGATATGGGTATCCAGAATAATCACTTCAAAGCCTCCCAGTCGGCTTCCGCCACTGAATCGGCAGGACTGTGATAAGTAACAGGTTTTCCCCAGAATGGATACCGCTTCTCATCATGCTTAACTCTGGGTTTTGGGATGATAATGATCTCCAGCATTTCACCGGCTGTGAAAGGAAGATTCTTTAAAGTTAAAATTCCACTTTTACTCATCATTAATTCGTAGGCATACGCTTGCATTGCAACTCCAATTTGCCAGGATACACCAACCCCATTGGCTGAATCAATTGGGCTGAATAGTCCTCTTCTTTAACCTTGGATGTATAGCATAGTGTTGTTGATAAATTATTGCCAGTCCGAGTTGATACTGAAGTTCAGTACCACAATAACGGCTGGGGTTCCATCACAGGTTCTCGTAGCGAAATACCGTAGAGTACAGTAGCTGCAAGACTTGCGAATGCATAGTCAGGAAGCCGAAACATCCGTCGAGATACCTGCCCCGGCGGATGCATGAGCATAACGAAACAGCTACTGCTGTATACATTGTTGCAACAGAGTATTTGTGATGGATTCGAATCAACAAATAATTCTCTTCGCTTCACTCAAGCAGGTGCCTGGATACATATTACACCGACACTACCGAACTCTGGTTACAACTCTTGCAATGTCCTTGAAGATAACTGTGGCAAAGAGCAGAAGCAGGAGCATAATGCCGATGTGCTGAGCAACCTGTATTACTTTGGGTGATGCCGGTTTACCGCGGATTCCCTCAAAAAGGATGAACAGAAACTGTCCGCCATCGAGGATGGGCAGAGGGAGCAGGTTGAATCCCATAATGGCCAGAGAGAAGTACGCAATAGTCTCAAGAAATCTTGAAAGACCGAACGCGGCCTGCTGCCCGAGGGTTTCTGCCACGAAAACCGGGCCACCGGACATCTCAATCAACTCGGATGGCCTGACAGCCAACTGAATAAGACTTGTGAAGAATGTTACAGCACCGCCAACAGCGGCCTGAGCGCTGACAACAATGGCTCTGCCGGGGGAAAGTTTAATGATTCTGGTCTCTCCCAGTGCCGTCACGCCAATGATGCTTCTTCCCTGATAATTCATCGGTTCAACCCAGGCGGTATCCAGAGAACCGTTCCTTGAGTAGACAAGTTCGAGGAATTGCCCCTCGAACTGCAGTACTTCATGCTGCAGCTCTGAGAAATCAATGACAGGTACTGTGTTTACAGAAATAATACTGTCACCCGATCTGATACCGGCTTCATAAGCAGGCATGCCAACAGAAGATTCAATGACTGTGGGAAGAAGCGGGATAAAGCCCGGAATACTGTCCGGCGGAAGATCGAATGGAACGGTTAGAATTTCATCGCCCCGCTGAATCAGGAATTCTCCACTACTTTGCTGTTCAACCAGTTCGTGAAGATCTGACCAGTTCTCAACAGGTGTGCCTGAAACCTCAAGAATTATATCTCCCGTCTCAAGACCATCCATGTGTATGGTACCCACAACAGTATCAATTACAGGGACTTCCGTACCAACTATGCCAAGTACAACAAACATCAGAACAGCAGCCAGAACAAGGTTCATTACGGGTCCCGCAAGAACCACAAGCGCCCTCTTCCACCACGCAACGGGAGATACATCTTCAGTTCCAACACCAAGGTTCACCTTTACATAACCGCCCAGAGGAATGGAACCGATACAATATTCAGTCTCCCCTGCCTTTTTCCGGAAAATGAATGGGGGAAAACCTATACTGAATCTTTCAACGGGAAGCCCTACAGCCTTTGATACCCAGAAATGGCCCAGCTCGTGGAAAAAAACAATCATTCCAAGACCAACTACAACCGCCACTACTGAGAGCATATACGATTAACCGCCTTTCGGGCATTCTTTCGTGCTGTGGAATCCACATGGAGAATGTGGGCAAAATCTTCAACAGGTTCCGTTTGTGTGGAATAAACGACCTCATCGATTACGGTGGCTATTGCTCCGAATGGCAATTTTCTCTGTAGGAACGCTTCAATCGCGATCTCGTCCGCCGCGTTGGCAACCGCGGGAGCAGTGCCACCCTTATCGCCAGCGGCAAGAACAGAATAGAATGCCGGGTAACGCTTTTTTTCCATGGGCTGAAAGGAAATATCTCCCCAGTCCAGTGGATTTTCCGTTGCCACAGCATAGGTAGGAAGCTCAGGGTAAAGAAGAGCCCAGGCAATGGGAATCTTCATATCCGGAAGACCAAGCAGAGCTTTCCAAGCTCCGTCCGCTGACTCAATCAGAGAATGAACAATACTGCTTCTGTGAATAACAACATCAACCGGAATGCTGGGAAAAAGGGCTCTGGCTTCCAGAACCTCAAATGCCTTGTTCACCATGCTTGCGGAGTCAACGGTGATTCTTCCACCCATCTCCCATGTTGGATGGGCAAGAACCATCTCGGGGGGAGCATTGTAAATCAGGTTCTTCGGGGTGTCTCTGAGAGACCCGCCTGAAGCAGTAAGGGTGATTCTTCTGGCTGTTCTGGCTTCACCCTGAAGACATCTGAAGATTGTGCTGTGCTCGCTGTCCACAGGAATAACCAGACCCGATGACAGGTGCTTTTCAAGAAGATCACTGCCGACAACGAGGCTTTCCTTGTTGGCGAGTGCAAGGGGAATCCGCATTTCCTGAGCCAGAAGACTGGCCTCAAGACCCGCGCTTCCCACAATGGCGTTCAGTACAATATCCGCGCCTTCCATGGCTCTGACAAGAATGTCATCCTCTTTCCCGGAATGAGCGCAAGCGGCAAAACAGGGAGAGTATCTGTCCGATTGCTCTCTCAGTTTCTTTACTGAAGAGCCGCAGACAATGGAATGAAGTTCAAGTTCCGGACTTTTCTGAATGACTTCCAGAGCCTGAGTGCCTATTGAGCCTGTGGAGCCAAGTACAGCTACCAGTCTGCCCATCAGACAATGATTCCAAAGAGGTGCAGAACCACCAGCGCGACAGGCGCTACAACCACTGCGCTGTCAAAGCGGTCAAGTATGCCTCCGTGACCAAGAAGAATGGTACCTGAATCCTTGATACCCGCATCCCTTTTCAGCGCAGATTCAAACAAATCTCCGTAAACACCGGCAACCCCTCCCGCGAAGCCGATAACAAGCAGGGGGACAATGGGAATGTCTGTGAAATAACCCACCGCGAGAGAACCTGCCACAGACCCCGCCAGTCCACCGAAGAAACCTTCCCAGGATTTTTTCGGACTGACTCTGGGCATTAGCTTGTTTTTCCCCATGGCAACTCCTATAAAGTATGCCGCGCTGTCTCCAACCCAGCAGATGGCAAGTACAACCAGTACAACCATAGGTCCCATGGTCAGGAAAAGTCTGCCCATAAGACCGAATCCCATGGCATACAGAGAAGCCAGACCCGCTGTGCCTGCCATTCGTCTTCTGGCATGCTCCGGGCCTGAACTGTAAAGAACCGTGATTGTAACGGCGGCTCCCGGAAGAATAAGAGCCGGAATCTGCAGAACATGTTCCACCGCTATAAAATAGCTGCTGATGCCGCAGAAAAGGGCAATGAAAATCCTTGATATGCTGTTTAACCCCCGGGGTGTACACATTGAAGCAGACTCGAAGCCCGCCAGCAGAGAAAGGGTTGAAAAAAGAA
>JAUVIS010000228.1 GCA_030592635.1 Candidatus Fermentibacteraceae bacterium
GCGAAGAACCTGTTGAACTCATTAACTATGCCAAATACTACACAACAATTGATATTCACAAACTTGCAGTTAAGAGATACGGCGCGGAATTCGACAAGTGGCTGAAGAATACACATGAACCAATTGACTTTGTCTGGAGACTGGCTGCTGAAAAAGATGTTGTACTCATGGATGGTGGAGGATTCGCCGCGCCTGAGATGTCCGTGCGCGTCTCTCTGGCAAACCTGAACAAGGCAGACTATGACAAGATTGGCCACGCCATAAGTGACCTGCTTGAAGACTACATGAAAGAGTGGAAGGCGGGCAGATAATGGAAACACTCCATATACTCGCTGAAATCTGCCGCAACAATCCTTCCATTCTTCTCTTTGCCGCTCTGGCTGGAGGATATGCCTTTGGAAAGGTAAAATTCGGCACATTTTCATTCGGATCAACAACCGGTGTTCTACTGGTAGCTATTGTACTGGGAGCGGTTCTTCTGAAAAACACCACCTTCCAGCTTGGAATCATAAAAACGGTATCCTTCGGTCTGTTCATTTTTACCATTGGATACAAAGTTGGTCCTGATTTTGTGGGAGGCCTGAAGCGTGGTGGAAAAAAATACATCGCAGTAGCTTTGTTCTTCAGCACAATCGCCATGGGTGTAGCCCTCGCGGTAGCAGAGCTCTTTCATCTGAACGGTGCCTACGGAGCCGGAATAGTTGCCGGCGCACTGACTCAGTCGGCGGTAATAGGAACGGCAGACGGAGCAATTATGCACCTTCAGTCCGGCGCGCAAACCCTTGCTCTCAATCTGAAGTCAGATGTTGCTGTGGCCTATGCGGTAACTTACATCTTTGGAACAGCGGGGCTGATAATGCTTCTGAAGGCGCTGCCGAAAATTTGGAAAATAGATCTCAAAAAGAGTGCCGCGGATGAAGAAAAGGAAATGGGTTCAACATCAGGGGAAGACACCGTAGAATCCTTCCACTGGTCAAATCTTGTAATTCCCAGAGCATTTAAAGTAACCTGTGATTCCGCTGTTGGGAAAACAGCCTCAGCTATCGAGGCATCTTTCTCCGGCAGTGTGGCAGTTGAAAAGCTGGGCAGGAGTGGAAAGCTGCTCGCTCCTGTTCCCGGTAACGCTGTAATTAAAAGGGGAGATACTATTGTTCTCACCGGTCACAGATCTGATCTTCTGGGTGCGATTGATCTCATCGGGCCGGAAGTTGATGACCGGATCCTGAAGAAAATGATGGGCGAATTCCTCAGTATCTGCGTTACTTCCAAAAAGTATTCCGGGAAAAAACTGGGAGCTGTTTTCTCTGAAATCGGCCACGGGTGCTTCGTCCACCGCGTTCTCCGACAAGCCCACGATCTGCCGGTAAACAAAGGGCTTACAATCCACAGCGGCGATGTTATTATGGTTATGGGAACAAAAACAGATGTGGAAAGACTTGCTAAAAACCTTGGTTATGCCGAAAGATCCACTGCGGTTACAGACCTGATAGCGGTAGGGCTCGGCATCATCGCCGGATCGCTGATCGGTCTGCTTTCTGTAACAGTCGGCGGAGTTCCTGTGACACTTGGTGCCGGCGGAGGAGTTCTGGTAAGCGGACTTTTCTTCGGGTGGCTCAGATCCAGAAAACCCGTATGGGGACAGATACCAATCCCGGCACAGTGGGTGTTCACCGATCTGGGACTGAATCTTTTCATCGCGTGCGTAGGACTCACAGCGGGGCCGAGAGCCCTGGCTGCCCTGAAGCAGGCTGGCCCTGAAATCCTGCTGGCGGGAATCGTGCTGACTCTTGTTCCCCACATTCTCACATGGATTTTCGGCCTCTACGGACTCAAACTGAATCCTGTTCTGCTGCTTGGCGCAATGACAGGTGCCGGTACATGTACAGCGGCATTGAACTCGGTAAAAGACGACTGCGGCAGCTCACTGCCCGTGATCGGTTACACGGTTCCCTACGCCATGGGTAATGTACTTCTGACTGTAATGGGAGCTCTGATCGTAAATATCATATAACCTGATTGCCTGGAAAGGAGTCTGCCAACCGGCAGACTCCTTTTTTATAGTACCGGCTTCAAATTAGAAACAGAACGGAGAAAACAGATGAATAGCCTGCTGATCATAATTCCGGAGCTTGACAGGGCATGGGAATGAAGTATAAAGTATTGTGGAGCAACAATCAGGCAAGAGGTGAATTTGGAACAGATTGTGGAAAAGTATCAAGGTATATCAGACAAAAACAGGTCTTTCGATATAAAGTTCTGGCAGAATGCAGGTATCGAAGCTATTTTTGAGGCAGCATGGGAAATGTTGCAGGATTACTATTTAATAAGAGGTAAAGATGCTTCTGAACTCCGACTTCAAAGAACTGTTGAGGCTTTTCGAAAAACACAGAGTTAGATATCTGATTGTCGGCGGGTATGCTGTTATGAAATACAGCGAACCCGGATGGGCAGAGCCCCGCTTCGTGTAGACATAATGATGTCGATTCCAGGGGGTAATTTTGAAGAA
>JAUVIS010000077.1 GCA_030592635.1 Candidatus Fermentibacteraceae bacterium
AGGCCATGGAGCTCCTTGACGACAGAACCGAGATAATGCTTCTTTCCGATCACGGCTTTGCTCCGTTCCGCAGAAGTTTCAACCTTAACTCTTTCCTGGCCGCGGAGGGATTCGCTGATATTTCATCACCTTACGAACGGAACAATGATATGTACGCCTGTCTGGACTGGAGCAAAACAGGCGCGTACGGTCTCGGGCTTAACGGTCTTTACATCAATCAGGCCGGCAGGGAAAAAAACGGGGTTGTTACCCTTGCAGACAAGAGAAGTCTCATGGAAAATCTCAAATCCTCTCTGGAATCTGCCGTTGATCCGCTTACCGGCGAAAAACCTGTGAAAAATCTTTTCATTCTGGAAAACCTTTACCCGGGTCTTGAGATGCCTCCGTGGGCGCCGGATATGCTTGTCGGCTACGCCCACGGCTACAGAGCAAGCTGGGAAACAACCCTCGGAGCCTTCCCGGAAGGGGTCATCACCGATAACATGGATCCGTGGAGCGGAACCCACTGCATCTCCCCTGATGTCTGTCCGGGATCACTTGTAACCTCAATGAAAAACATACCTGCAAACCCCACCCTCACGGAAATGGGATCTCTCATCAACGCTATTCTTACAGAAGAGGACGGGCTTTTGTGAACGCTCTCTTCGATCTTCTGCTGAAACCCTTCCAGACGCTGAATCCTCTCTGGGGACTTGCGTGGATAAGCGCTCTCACCGGAGTAATGATGATTCTTGTGTTCAAGAAAACATCCAATCAACAGGCGATTTCCAAACTGAGACGAAAAATGGGATCACGGGCACTGGGAATGCTTCTCTTTCTGGAAAGCCCGCCTACTGTGCTGAAACTTGCCTTCGGATTGATAACAGACAATTTTATTTATCTGTGGCATCTGCTGAAACCCATGCTGATAATCACAATACCATTTGTTGTTATCGCGTCACAGCTTGACGCGAGGTACTCCAGAAAACCTCTGGACGCATTTCATCCGTCCACAGTTACCGTTCACTGGGAGAACTCAATTCCCCCCGATGAATTCGGCGGGCCGGAAACGGGAGTACTTATCTCCCCCGTGGTTACTATTGCAGATTCCCTTGAGCAGAGTTTTTCCTTCACGGGAAGCAGTGGAATGTTTGTTTATGACGCAATGGGAATCAGGCTTGGTTCCTGCGGATCGGCCGGTTCCATTGTCATCAGAGGCGCTGAGAAAAGCGGAATCATTCAGGCTCTTTTCCGTCCGTGGAACGCGGACGCGGAACGGGGCATACTCAAAATACACTCACACATTCAGGAAACACACTACCATATTCTCGGTGGCAGATGGAGCTGGTTTACAGTATTTCTTGCTTTTTCCAGTGTCTGGGCAGTACTTGGAGCTGTTGTTTTCAAGGTAAAAATTTAGTAAGGATTTATAATGGCGAAGCTGAAATTGAAGATAGACAACGAGATGAAAGACCGACTTGACAAGGTATCGGAAGCCGGCGGCTATTCATCTGTTGAGGAATTCGTTCTTCACATCATACAGAGAGAACTGGACAAACTTGATCCCGAGTCTGACGAGTCGGAAGAAGACATCAGAAAGAAACTTGAGGGTCTGGGCTACATGAGCTGATACTTTCACAGGGCTTGCCCCGAAGTGTTTTTAAGCATATTTTGTCGGCACTGGAAAATGAACGATGGGAGCATTTATGGCTGATGTGCATCCGCTTCAGGTTATGGAACTCAGCAAGCGGTTTCCGCGAAAACGAGGGCTTGGCTCTGTACAGGCTGTCTCGAGTATTTCTTTCGATGTACGACAGGGCGAAATTGTCGGCTTTATTGGTCACAACGGCGCGGGAAAAACCACAACGATCAAGTGCATACTGGGTCTTCTGAAAGCTTCTGAAGGTAAGATATCCCTGTGGGGAAGTGCCCCGGCGGACTCGGATGTAAGAAAAAGAATCGGATACATCCCCGAAAGCCCGGATTATGACGACTCCTTCACCCCCATGGAATACTTGAGCATGTTCGCTTCAATGCGTGGGCTTTCAGGTAAAGACACTGACTGGATGAAACTCCTGAAAAGAACAGGTCTGGCTCGATGGGAAACCACGCGCATCAGACAGTTCTCCAAAGGCATGAAGCAGCGAATGAGCCTGGCTGTCGCACTTCAATCCAATCCTGACCTGCTGATAATGGACGAGCCCACCGGCGGCCTTGATCCCATAGCCAGGAAAGAATTCAGAGACATAATCATTGAAGAGAACAAAAGGGGCACCTCAGTCTTCCTCTCTTCTCACATTCTTTCCGATGTGGAAACTATCTGCAACAGAGCAGTGATACTTGCCGGTGGAAAACTGGTAGCTGAGGGCTCCCTGAAGGAACTTCTGGGTGGTGAGAAACTCTACAGAATAACTGTAATCAGCAGAAGAACAGGAGAAGAGGTAGAGGAAATCATGCCAGAAGCCGATCTCCAGAGCAGAATAGATTCACTGCGAAAGGACAACCTGCCCATTGTAAAAGTGGAGATGGCTCTCAAGTCACTGGAAGATGTCTTCCTCTCCGCCACAGGAGGTGAAGAACAATGAAAGCGGTATTCACTTTCTCTCTGATGACCCTGCGAATGCTTTTCCGCAGACGAACCCTGTGGGGTATTCTTCTGGTAATTCTCCTTGCCCTTGCCGGAATTGCCTCTGTACCCAGCTTTGATGTGTCAAATCAGGGAAGGTTCATACTTGACTTCGGTCTGTTTGGAATTGAGGTGGGAGCCCTTCTGCTGGCTCTGGGTCTCGCGGCCAACCTTTACCCGAGAGACAGGGAAACGGGAACTCTGATGCCCCTGATCGCTGTACCCCTTTCACGGTGGCAGTACCTTCTTGGAAGATTCTTCGGAGCGGCACTGGTTCAGGCTGCCGCACTTATTGTTACATGTCTTGGTCTTATGCTTATTCTGCTTTTTCACAGACTTCCAATTCCAGGTGACCTGCTTCCCGCGACTCTGCTGATAATAGTTGAGGGATGGTTCCTTCTCTCAACGGTTTTCTTCTTCAGCTTCTTCGCTTCACCTCCTTTGAACTGGCCTCTGACCACTATGCTCTTCATCGTAAGCCAGATGAGCGTTTCGGAATTCGTCAGTGCTATGCCGTCCGCCCCGGGACTGATGAGAGCAGTCCGGCTGCTCCTTCCCCATGCCGATGTCTTCCACATAAAAGATCCGATAGCCCACGGCTTTGAAATAGAACCGGTGTACTTCCTGATAGCTGTCTTCTACGGTCTCTGCTACTCGGCTTTCATGCTTTCTCTTGCCCTGGCTGTATTCAGAGGGCGTGATCTGAAATGAGAATGTGTACTCTTTTCATTTCACTTGTTTTGCTGGCATTCGTCGGCTGTCGTACAGACTACGACATTGCCGATATTGCTCCAACAGAACACCTTGAATCCGCTGAACATCACGGGCACGATCACGATCACGAGCATGTTGACGGAGAAACCGGAGATGAACACTCTGTTGACGAGCATGTGGAAGACTCGCATGCCGGTCATGCTCACAGCAGCGGTAACAGGAATCATGGAACCCAGTGGTTCTTTAATCAACCCTGGGCAGCGCCTTTTATATGGGGAAAACTCTTCAGGGACGCGCTGATTTTCCTCGGGCTTGCCGCGGGCATTTTCCTGATTACCGGACGAAGAAGGAAAAGATGAAAACAAAATTCCTTCTTCCGCTGACAGCGGCCTTGTTTCTTGTTCTTGCCGTGATTTCCGGAACCTCTGTATCAAGAAGAGCAAGTGTGGATACTTTTCAGCATATTGAGGTGTTCGGCTCAGGCTTCCAGAGGCTGAAACACTTCATCGCGAGCGCGCTGTATCTCCAGCTTGACGACTACCATCACATAGAAATGTATCAGGGAATTCCCTGGTATACCGTAACCGATTATCTGCCGCAGATGTGGCTGATTGCCCGTCTTGATCCCACATTCACAAATGTTTATACGGATGCGTCTTACCACCTGGCAATTAACCTGGGAAGAGTGGAAGAAGGCATGGACTTTATCAGAGAAGGTATTCGAAACAATCCTGACAGCCTGGATGTAAGATTTGAATACTCATATCTTCTGTGGAAAACAGGTGCCGGCAGCGGAAATGAAATCATTAATGAAGTCCTTGATTACAGAACACTGATGAGAAGATCAGGCGGAGACACAGATCGTTCCTACAATGAGCCATCCTCCGCAACCCTTCTTGCCGAGGTTTTTGAGGCCAAAACAGATTCCCTGAATCCGTACAGTCTCTTTTACAGAAGACGCAGTTTCTTTATCAGAGACGCCATTCGGGAGGGGCTCTACTACCCTTACCGCACATCCCCGCCACCGGATTTCCTTACTGCGGAAAACACGGAAGGCCTCCAGTGAATGTAACTATTCCCAGAGAACTTGCGGCAAAAATTGTCTGGTTCTGCAGTCGCAGGAATGTACAGACCGGAGAAATTATCATTGATAAAAACAGCTCCGGCAGGGATATCTACATCATCAGCCGGGGCCAGTTCAGAGTCCATGATGACTCTGCGGGTGAGGATTTTGTACTTGCGATGCTCAGGCGCGGAGACATCTTCGGTGAAATGGCCTTCCTTGACGGATCAAACAGATCCGCCTCTGTCAGCTCCACATGCAATGGAAGTCTTTTAGTTATGGGTGAAAAAGAATTCTCAACCATGATGATAAAAGATCCGGAAACAGCTGTTCAGTTCCTCAGATTTCTGGCTGGTGTTGTGAGTGGAAGACTCAGAGTGGCAAACGACGCTCTTCTGCAGGTAGCCTTTGGTGAAGGGGAAAAAATCAATCAGGAGTACTCACACCTGAAAGAAGCTATCGCCGAGATGCACGCTGCCGTAAGAATCGAGCTGGAGGGCACTTAACTCAGTCAGTGTCCTCATGAACCGGAAGTACTTCCCACAGGAAACTTGATCCGCCTTCGATGGGTATGTTTGAAAAAGAAAATGTTCTCCATTCGCAGTCTTCTATCCTGAAATCATACCACCCTTCAGTTACCTGAAAAATCGCTGAACTGTCCGGAGGCAGAATTGACAGACCCAGCATGTCAATCCACTTTTCTCTTCCCGATTCTGTTACCCACACAAAGTAAAATTCGGTGGAGGTACAGTTTTTTATCTCAACGGTAGCACTGACAGACCCGGCAAAAGCCGACAGAGCCAGCACACACAGCAGTAATGCGGTAAGCTTCATATTTTCCGTGCAACTCCCTTCATCGACTTCTACCCTCTTTTACGCCTGCGGTTCCCCCGGTTCAGATCATGGAAAGACTTATTCGTTTTCTGGCCTTTTCCGTACCGGTAACGGTAACATCCACCTTCATGCCCACATGAACAACCTCAGAGGGATGCTTTATCCATTTCGTACTCAGGCGGCTCACATGGACAAGGCCGTCAATATGCACTCCTATATCCACAAATGCCCCGAAGTCAGTAACATTAGTAACCAGCCCCGGTAACTTCATTCCATCTGCAAGATCATCAATGGAGTGTACATCCGCGAAAGAAAAAGTCTCGAATACACTTCTGGGGTCTCTTCCCGGCTTATCAAGTTCGGCTGCAATGTCACGGAGCGTGGGCATACCCCTTTCTGCGGTAACATAATTACTGAGCTTTATCCGCTTTCTGAGATCAGCTCTGTCCATAAGTCCGCGAACATCCGTTCCGGCGTCGGCAGCCATTTTCTTCACAACAGAGTAGCTTTCCGGGTGTACAGCACTGCTGTCCAGTGGATTGGATGCTCCGTCAACACGGAGAAATCCGGCACACTGCTGAAACGCGACAGGTCCAATACCGGCGACTTTCTTCAACTGAGCCCTCGATGTGAACTTCCCGGCTTCATCTCTGAACTTCACCACCGAAGACGCCCTGGCAGGACTGAGTCCGGAGATATAGGAAAGCAGCTTTGCGCTCGCCGTGTTCAGGTTAACTCCCACGGAGTTCACGCAGGACATCACTGTATCGTCCAGTGCCTGCCTGAGCTGCTTCTGATCAACATCATGCTGATACTGCCCGACTCCAACACTTCCGGGGTCTATCTTCACCAGCTCAGCAAGAGGATCCTGCAGCCTTCTTCCAATGGAAATCGCCCCCCTGACTGTAAGATCAAGGTCAGAAAATTCATCTCTGGCGATCTGAGACGCCGAGTATATGGAAGCTCCGCTCTCGTTCACCATAACCACGGGAATGTTCAGTTTGAGTTGCCTGAGAAAACTTTCAGTTTCCCTTCCGGCAGTTCCATTACCAACAGCGATGTACTCAGCTCTGTGCTTATTGATAAGTCTTCTGACCTCTGACGCGGCTGAATCGGCTTTTCCGGTCACAGGAAATATTGTGGTGTGTTCAAGAAATCTGCCCTGTTCATCCAGACAGACTGTTTTGCAGCCCGTTCGGAACCCGGGGTCAATTGCCATTGTTCTTTTTCCGCCAAGAGGCGCTGCCATGAGCAGTTCACGCAGGTTCACCGCGAATACGGAAATGGCTTCCCGATCTGCTTTTGCCTTTGATACAAGTCTTGTTTCCGTTTCCATCTGAGGTCCGAGAAGTCTCTTGAAACCATCTTCAAGAGCCATAAGAACCTGATCCCCGCAGGGGTTGCTTCTCACAGGAAAATGCCTCGTCATTATTGAAGTGGCCACTTTCTCATCCACACGCACAGTAAGATTAAGAAACAATTCTCTCTCGCCTCTTCGCATGGCAAGCACTCGGTGGGAAGGTGCTGAAGAAACTTTTTCCGACCAGTCAAACCAGTCTCGAAACCGGCTTCCAGCCTCTTCCTTACCCTTTATGACCTTGCAAACAAAGTAACCTTTGTTAAGAAAAAGCTTTCGCATCTCAGCCCTTACTCCAGAGTGCTGAGCCATCCTCTCGGCGATAATATCTCTGGCCCCGCTCAGCGCGGCTTCCAGGTCAATCACTTCTTCAGTGATAAACGATTCGGCAAGCTTAGCTGGATCGTCTCCGTCTTTCTGAGCGACAAGCAGATCTGCCAGAGGCTCAAGACCATTCTCTGCGGCTTTGACGGCTCTGGTTCTCCGTTTTGGTCTGAAGGGCAGATAAATATCCTCAAGTTCTGTGAGAGTAACTGCCGCGCTTATCTGATCTTCCAACTGGTCAGTAAGCAGTTCCCGCTCTTTCAGCGATGACAGGACAGCAGCTTTCCGCTTGTCAAGAGCTTCCAGCTTCTGCCATGTATCACGAAGTGACGCGAGAACTACCTCATCCATTCCACCGGAAGCTTCTTTTCTGTACCGGGCAATGAAAGGTATGGTGGCTCCCTGCTCTATCAGAGTAAGAACTTCCGCTACTTTTCCGGATTCCAGACTCAGTTCAGAAGCTATTCTTCCCTGAATGTTCATGCATGTCTCCCTTCGGTAATGAGGGTTGGAATATAGTTTTTTGCCCCCGGCGGGAGGGTTATCATATATTCAGGCACTCATCACATTAATTATTTAAGAACGGAGACAGATAGATGGCACGGGATTACAATCTCGCAAAGATTCGCAACATAGGAATAACCGCCCACATAGATGCGGGAAAAACCACAGTATCCGAGAGAATTCTCTTCTACACAGGTAAATCCCACCGACTCGGCGAGGTACACGACGGTGAAGCCACACTCGACTGGATGGCACAGGAACAGGAGCGCGGTATTACCATTACAAGCGCAGCCACAACCACCGAATGGAAAGACCACCAGATTAATCTCATTGACACTCCGGGACATGTTGATTTCACTGTGGAAGTCGAGAGAAGTCTTAGAATCCTTGATGGAACCATTGCTCTTTTCTGCGCCGTTGGCGGCGTTGAACCCCAGAGCGAAACTGTCTGGAGACAGGCGGATAAATACAGCGTTCCCAGAATAGCCTTCATCAACAAAATGGACAGATCCGGCGCTGATTTCTATGGTGTTGTAAAAGAACTCCATTCCAGACTGAATGCAAACGCTATTCCTATTACCATCCCGATCCTCGGAGAGAAAAAGGAATTTCTGGGGATAATTGATCTTGTGGACAATTGCGCTGTTTACTACGATGAGTCATCAGGCGGTATGAAATTTGAGGAAAAACCCATTCCTCCCGAGATGGAAAGCATTTCCGCGAAACAAAGACTGATTCTGATTGAAAAAGTCAGTGAAGTCGACGAGAAACTGCTTGATAAATTCTGCGCCGACGAGGAGATAACGAAAGAAGAACTCTCACTGGCTATCAGAGAGGCTACCCACCGGGGGCTGGTCTGCCCGGTTCTCTGCGGAAGCGCATACAAGAACAAGGGAATTCAAAGACTCCTGGACGCAGTTATTGCTTACCTGCCTTCCCCGGTTGATCTCCCTCCTATCAGCGGTAAAAGCAAAACAGGGAAACTGGAACAGCGTAAGCCCGGTAATGACGGTCCTCTGGCGGCTCTGGCATTCAAGGTCGTAACCGACAGACACACAGGCAAGCTCATATACACCAGAGTCTACTCAGGTGTACTCGAAGCGGGTACTCATGTACTGAATTCCACGACAGGCAAGAAACAGAGGGTTGGCAGGATTCTCAGGATGCACGCCAACAAGCGTGAAGCCGTTGAACGGTTGAACACCGGTGAGATCGGTGCAGTCATAGGTCTTTCTGATACGATAACAGGCGACACCATCTGCTCCCCGGATGACCCTATCATTCTGGAAGCGATTGAGTTCCCCGCCCCGGTACTGAGTATCGCCGTAAAACCAGTCAAGAGACAGGACAGAGACAAGCTGACCAATGCCCTTGCAAGACTTTCAGAGGAAGACCCTACTTTCATTGTGGAAACCAATGATGAAACAGGAGATACTGTACTCTCCGGCATGGGTGAACTCCACCTTGAAATACTGATTGATCGTATCAAGCGGGAGTTTTTCGTTGACATCGAAGTTAACGAGCCTCAGGTTGCTTACAGAGAAACCATCAACAGCTCTGTTGACTGGAATGAGAAATACAAGAAACAAACCGGCGGCAAGGGTCAGTACGCGCATATCATCTTCACCCTTAAACCACTTCCCGCAGGAAGGGGTTTCGAATTCGAGAACTCTGTAAAGGGTGGAAATATTCCGAGAGAATACATCCCCTCTGTGGAAAA
Organism: Candidatus Fermentibacteraceae bacterium; assembly: GCA_030592635.1. Classification (GTDB taxonomy): domain Bacteria; phylum Fermentibacterota; class Fermentibacteria; order Fermentibacterales; family JCC-6; genus Sabulitectum. The sequence goes on from JAUVIS010000077.1 coordinate 9,122, forward strand.
GGGAATCATTGATGCCATGAAAGACGGAGTCTACTGCGGCTTCCCCGTTGTTGATGTAAAGGTAACTCTCAAAGACGGCTCCAGCCACGCTGTGGATTCGTCTGAGATGGCGTTCCGTATCTGTGCCAGAAAAGCTTTCAAAAAAGCCTTCATGAAGTGCGGCCCGAGACTTCTTGAGCCAATGATGTCTGTCTCGATTATCAGTCCGGAAGAATACTCGGGCGGGGTATCCGGAAGTATCTACGAGCGCAGGGGAATCATTGTCTCCATGGAAGCCCGTGGAAACGCAAAAGAGTTCAAGGCGAGAATTCCTCTGTCAAAGATGTTCGGTTATGCAACTGACCTCAGAAACTCCACACAGGGCAGAGCAACATTCTCCATGCAGTTCGAGCATTATGAGGCAGTACCTGTCTCTGTGGCCGAAGAAGTGCTTAAAGAGTACAAAAACAGGCAATGAAAAATGGCAGCGGGGTGAGCCGGAAAGGTCACTCCGCGGTGTAAACAGTGTGTCTGCCCTTTCTGGCAATACCGAGCTTGCCCTGTTTGACAAGCCTCCGGAGGGTGTTCTTTACACTCAGATCCCCATAGTTCCTGAACTTTCCAAGTACCCTGGACTCGGATCGAGCAGAGGAGCAGTACTCAAGGATTTCAGTTGAGATAATACCGGCTCCGGAGGGAAGCGCAGCTGAAGGATAGACAAGGGTCTTTCCCTGATTCCACGGGTTCTGTTCAAAAGACAGATTTTCTTTAAAACTTTCCATAAGCTTTCTCAGGGCGGTTTTTATCTTCCCCCCCTCTCCCGTTGAACCGTAGCCGTGGATCACGGATATGGATGAAAGATCTCCCCCTCTCACCCTTCCGTTGTAGTGCTTCACGAAAATATCAATAGCTTCCACTACCTGATAACCGTGGAGATCAATTTCAGTTTTCATTCTCAGTCCGGAATGCCGGTCTTGAACAACCCGTATACCGAAGCGCTCAAGTATTTATCATCTTTCAGGTATTCCTCCCGCAGAACGCCTTCTTTTGTGAATCCAGTCTTCTCAAGCACTCTTCCGGACGCGGGATTGTGCAGAAAGTGCCTTGAAGTAATCTTGTGAAGACCCATTTCCTCAAAGGCGTATTTCACCATGGCAGCGGCTGCTTCTGAACAGTAA
>JAUVIS010000049.1 GCA_030592635.1 Candidatus Fermentibacteraceae bacterium
GCTTTCAATTTCTCAATAATTTTGCCGGCCTTGTACTCCTGAACAAATCCGATAACAGCGTTGACCAGAACGATGATAAACATCACCGCGCCATCCTGATAACTGCCAACAGCAATTGAAATCACACCGGCCACAATTAGAACAATAACAAGAAGTTCCTTGAATTGAGAAAGGAATACCAGCCATTTGGGAACCGGTTTCTCAATGACAATCTCATTTGAACCGTGTTCCCGTCTCCAGGCTGCTGCAGCTTCTCTGGAAAGACCCTTTCTGCTTGAATTAAGCTCCGCAAGAGACTCGGCCGGCGTCAGCTTGTAAAAATCAGTGTGTTTCAATGTTCATCCTTATTAATATGGAATACTGCTTATTTTTCTTTAATTTTTTTCTTCATTCTTCTGTATCTGAGGATCCCCATAGCCAGGGCAAAAAAACCTGTTCCAACCAGGATAACTCCCGGAATAATGTAGGAGATCGATAAAGGAAACAGCTTTACAATGGTTGCTCCAGTGGCAAAAAGCATAATGGATGTTCTGACATAAGAGAGGAATGTACGCTCATTTGCCATAGAGGTTCTCTCCCTGGCAAGTCTGTCCCGCTCCGAGGAATCCTGCTGCATCGTCATATCATTACCTGCGTAAAGAGTCATTCATTCTCAATTCCGTATGGTGTTCTCAAGAATTCACTGTGAAGCATGGAGTATACAGCATGATCAACAAAATAATCATACAGCCACTCTTCCTGGCGAAGAATTCCTTCGTACATCATGCCCACCCTTTTCAGCATTTCTGTCTGGCCTGTCTATTTGATGAAATCCGATGACTCCCGCTGGAATACCTTGATACTCAATGAGAAAATCCCTGTTCTGCTCTATCAGTCTGAAAACATCCCGCGCATGCCCGGAATTCAGCATTACGAGTTTCATATCCCTGTCAATCCTTATGCTCTGATCAGTCAACATTTCCCCGTTCGAAAGAATACTGTGGAATATAGCGTGAAAGCCCGCCTGAACCCGACAGTAATCAACCCGAATCCATCACACCTGATTATTTCGATGGTACAGCGTGGTTAATAAAGCAATGGAATTCAGAGAAAGAAGTTACATCACCTTTCGGAAACGGTAAACCAGCCGGTTATCTCAAAAGCACCAGACACAGAGAAGAGGATTCAACTGCTGTATCCAACTGCACCAGGTAAACTCCACTTGCCAGACCGGAAGCATTCCACCCGAATGAGTGGGAACCTGATGCCAGTTCACCGTCAACCAGAGTCGCGACACACCTGCCGGTAAGGTTGTAGACATGCACCGATACATGACCGCCTGCCCCAAGTGAAAAGCCTATCACCGTCATCGGATTAAAGGGATTTGGACAAGCCTCTAAAATCTGATGAGTAAGAAATGATTCACTTCTTTCAATAGATGTTGTATCGTGGGGAACCACAAACCCGTACTGGTTCGTGTTCCAGTCATCGTGAAAAAGGGCTCCCCAGCCTGTAGTCGGTTCCGAATAGTCAGAAGGAAAATCCCAGACACCCACATGTCCCGAGCCCATGGTTAAAGCCATTTCCAGGTCGCCATCCAGGTCGATGTCGCCAACTTCAGGGCTGTTGGGGCCACAGTAGCCCGGCCTGGAGAACGGGAAATCGGTAGCTACCGATCCATCAAGATTAAAGCCGTAAACCTGATTCGGAGCCCCGTTGTCAACAATGACTGCTTCCATTCCCGGATTGCCGTCGAAGTCTGCCACAATGGGCGACCCTTCCAGATTTACCTGCGGCATCACCGGCCAGCCGGGCAGCAGTGTACCCGTATGATCCCAGGCATAGAACGCTTCAAAACCGTAGCTCAATTTTGCCGAATGCCAGATCTCAAGGTCTCCATCACCGTCACCATCAGCCAGCACAGGACAGCAATAACACTGAATACCGGGATAGCTGAGTGGAAAACCTGTAACAATCGACCCATCTCCATTGTAGGCATAAACCTCTGTAACTACCATTGTCTCGTATCCGGCAACCAGAACCTCGCACAAACCGTCACCATCTATGTCACCTATTGAGGGAGCCGCATAAGAATTGTTGAGTCCGAATGTCACCGGCCATCCCGGTGTAACAGTTCCATCTATCTGGAAAGAGTACAGCATTCCGTTCAGTGCTTCAGCAAAAATCTCCGGAACACCGTCACCGGTGATATCACCTACAGCCAGAGTGGCAGTAATATTCCCGCCCACCGGTTGAGGAAAACCTGACATAATGCTGCCATCGGCATGCCAGACATTCACATTCGAGGGACTGCCGATCATTATCTCGGGAACATCATCTCCATCAAGGTCGTAGACTGTTGGCGCACGGAATCCTCCCGTAACTCCGGAGGGCTTCGGCCAGCCGGACATTGTTGTACCATCGTGATGCAGAACATGGATATATCCGGTCTTTGCGGAAACGATAATCTCCAGGTCACCGTCACCGTCCAGATCAGCCACTGCCGCCTTTGACTGAATCGCGGCACCGATATTCAAAGGCCAGCCGGGCATAAAGGTTCCATCGTACTTCCAGACATAGATTTCTTTGTCAGTCGATCCCGCTATAACCTCAAGAGTATCATCCCCGTCCAGGTCGGCAAGAACAACACCCGATGGACGAAAGTTGGGATTTACCCCCATTATCTGAGGCCAGCCGGACTGATAAGGTGGTGCAAATGGATTATCCATCTCTGTAACTGACTCCCCGGCGGTAAGCACGGTTTCCACAATGCTGCCGGGTACAGGAGCATCCGCAGGTGCTGTTTCCCACACTGAAGCCGGTGCTGCAACTGCTGAGGCAAAGCATACCATGACGGATATCGCTGTGAGTGAAATAAACGAATGTATTACTCTTGCTGGAAAAGACATAGCAACCACCTGTTCATTAACAGCAGTAACGCTGCCCTTGTTATAAAAACAAATTCTTACCTTACCGGGATAATACTAAAACCTTGAGAACACGGGTATTTCATTTAGACTTACTTGCAAGCCAGTCTCATATGGCAATCCTGCATATCTCGCGGTTCCAGGATAAGACTAACACCGCTGAGAACTTCATTCAGTCTTTCCTGTGACAGCCGGCCAGTCCTTTCCACAAGATCTTTCTTATCCACTGTTGAAACCTGAGAAATATTGGCAACGCATTGCTTCCATGAAGGCAGTCTGTTCCGTATCAGACTTATTTCCATAAGTCTCATTAAGCTCTTTTAGCAGACATTCGCTCTCTTGACGAAACAAATCCTCATCAAGCGATATTGCGGTTTTAACTGCGGGCATAATACATCTCCAATACCTTCATGCTTACTTGTAGTAAGCAATATGGTACTACCAGCGTTAATACCTATACTTATGCTACACTCAGGGCGATGAAAGCGTTTCTTTGATGTGCCGGCAGGTCTTTATGAACTCACCTGGCCCTTTTTTGATGAATTTCACAAGTGCAGGCAGGCCAAGCTCGTTCTCAATAGTCGCTGCCATATGCGCCCCGACACGGTACCAGAGACGGTCACCTGTTGACATCCGTCCCAGTACGGCAAAAGCATCCTGATCCAGAGGTTCCGCGCCACGATGGCGGAGATACTGATAGTCCTGCCAGTACTGTCTCTCGTACTCAGCCATACACTCCTCATTCTGCAGCGCGATGTAATCAGGATCGTTATTCAATGCCCCGTTTCTCTGCCTGATCCTCAACGGTGCATAAACCCCCATCCCCTCCAGATGGGTGCAGTATTCCACAAGACCCAGCAGATCCGCACATGTTCTCAGATCCCCCACCATTGGAAGTGGCTGATAAGTCGTATAACCTGTATGGTGAAGCTCGTGGATGGCATAGTAGACAAGCTCTTCATGGTTCCTGAGGAAGTGCGGGTGAGCAAGGTTGAGAGATGCATCGGGGGCCGCAGAAACACCGATGTCATAACCGAATGTGAAATAGAGAGAACCGTGGAAACAGAAACCCTCGGGCAGATAGCGCTGTGTTTCACAAATCCAGTCGGGATTTCCTGCAATTTCCCTTCGAGCGAACGACAAGAGCTTATGTACATCAGGAATCAGCTTTGCCTTTTCTTCCCGGGGCTCCAGAAGACTCTGAACCAGCACATCAGGATCAGGTACATCAAAAGAGGTGTGACGGGCATGATTGAGAAGATGAGCAACGGAACCGCCCGCAGCGAGTTCAGCCAGCACACCGGCATCTCCACTCTCAAGATACTCAACGGCAAGTTCCACAAAGCTGAAATCGAACTGCAGGTCGGAAGCTGGCAGGTATGATAACTTTCCGGGTTCTCCTGATTTCAATGTTCCTCCTCTTCACAGGTACAGAATGCTCAAGAAGAACAGTTATGTCAAGAAACCTGAGATAACAGCAGCGAAAATCAATTCAGTCTATGACCACAAAGCGTTATGTTGCAATTACATCTCCAGAGGTCATCCTGCAAAAGTAGATACCAGGTGTCTGCATATCCAGATAAGTCGAGTGGTTTCCGGCAGGTACCGCCTCCATAAGAACAGTGTTGACCCTGCGCCCGGTTATATCAAAGATGCTGATTTCAACAGGGGCGGCATCCCCAAGATTGAATCTGATTTGTACCGTTCCAGAAGCTGGATTGGGAGATAAAGGAAGTAGACCAGTGTTGAACATATCTTCAATACCCATCGGATCCCAGGTTACAGTAACATCCGTCAGAGCAGGTGTGGTATCGGGATTAGATGTTGAAAGAGCAGCCTTATACTGGAAGTAGCTTTCATTCTCTGAATACCCTGTAAACTGCAAGGTGTATGAAGAGTATCCGACCAGGGTCCCATATCGGTATGATCATCAGATGCTCTCTTCACATTCAGTCAAAAGGTTTTTCAGAAAGTTCACTCCTCTTCATTACTTCGTGCTACGCTCGGAGCATACCTGATATTCAATAACCTTGGGAATGCTTCAAATTCAGAAGGCTTTTGCAAAAGCTGTTCATCTGGCTCTGAACTGAGCCACCGTCTGCCTTGTATGCTTTGAGAATTGTATCCTCAAAAAGTCTATCTGTTGCTGTTAATACAATATGTATGAGAGTGTTTTGTAAATTTCTTGCATGGATTACACTTGAAATCCCATGAAAATAAAATCTTGACCGCAAATCCGATGGTAGTTATGCTTCTAAGAGTGAAAATAAATGGAATCGCTCAATTCAGGGTTGTGTCTGTGATTATGTTAGGATTATTGTATTCAATTTGTCTTATACCCTTTTCAGGATAGGGATCAAATGAAATTTCCTAAATGGTCTGAGCACTCTTTTATAATCCTATTCCTCTTTGTTCTTCTTACAGTCAATTGCGGCGAGACAAACACTGATACTATTGAAATTGAAGTGGCCACTGAAATTGATGATGAGGTTGAAATGGCAGACGAACCTGCAGTAGACCCTTCACTGACCAATCCAAACTACATCCTTAACTCCACCGAACTCCCAGACTGGATTGATGATCCGATGCTGATTGAAACCCTGTCTGACGGCAGAATCATTGTTGTAGGTTACAGTTCTTCAGACTCCATGGCTATGATCAGTCCCGACCTTGAAAATGTAGAGGGTTACTCATTTCAGGGAGGCCAGGGTACTTTAACAGCAATAAGATCAGACGGTCTCTCTATTTATGCACTTATTGTTCTTATTATCAACAAGTATGATATTCGCTCTGGAAGGCGTATGGATGTATTTGGAGCCCTTGGAAACTCTACTTACTGGACTTTTGACTACAACTCAGGAATGTTCCTCACCATCAGCACTCCGAACAACACTGATGTTCTTCTGCGGTGGATTAACTCTTCAGGAACCATTGTTCAAACTGTAGAAGATCCTCTCCGAGTTGAAGGCGACGACAACCCTCTATTAATGGTTCCCAACGGCGTGGCTCTGGACTCTAATCAAAATGCCTGGGTTACCAGCGGTGCTGACGATAGAGTTTTCATATACAGAATGAATGGACAGCTTCTAACATCCTTCTCTAACACCCATGTTCCAGTAAGCATTCGCAGATACGGTAGTGACAAAATGGTAATTGGGTCAGGTCAGCCTTTTCGCGTCTACAATTTAAATGGAGAACAAGTACAGGGTGGAATGTTCCCTGATCGCTGTATCGATTTTGCTTTTACTGCAAATGGTAATGTTGTTGCGATAACTGAGCGAGGAGAAGTTTTTCTAATGGACATTCCCTGCCTGTATGATTATGGAGCTCGTACATCACATTAACGAACGGAGCCTCTGAAAACCCCAGATTCTTAATACACCTGGCAACTTTAGCCCTGGATGACATTCCAGTTTCGATGAAATCAAGAGCCAAAGATACATAGTTGTCTGCGCTGTAGATAGACACATATGAACCACCACTTAACACTGTGGAAATTCCGCATTCCTCAAGCTTTGAAGCAACGAATGAGGCAAACTCGAGTCGACTCATTTCAGAGATTTTCTTCACAGTTTCTTTCCTTTTCGTCTTGGTCTGTTCCTGAAAATCGTCAGTCGCTGAATTTCATCATCAGGAAGGAACTGCATGGCCTTTTCCAAAAGCATTCTTAACTCTTTCAGCAAGGGATATCTCGGATTGAATTCATAAAGTCTGGTTCTGCCGATCATACTGCTCATCAGCACTCCACCAATCTCATACTTTTCCAGTTACTTCTGAATATCTGGCAATAATCGGCTATTTCCTTGGCGTATCCCTTTCCTCTTTCGGCATCCTCAGAAACAAGAAAGGATTCAAGAAGCATAATTTGCTATTACCACCTTTCCTGGTCTTATCACCAACTTCTTCGGTAATATAGAAGGCGAGTCAATTTTGATAAGAGTTAACCAAATACCTCGTACTGGCAGTAGACACTCATACTTGAGAATTGAAGTATTGCTCTATCTTTCCGACACCCCGTAGCAGATACTCTTAGAACTTCTCTCGACAGCAGTAGCAAAAGTATGTGAAATGGACTAAACTAACGGCCCCTGATATAATTTTCCAGATCCCTGTAGTAGTTCTCGTGTGGTCCGATCATTATCAACTTAAGTGCATTTGAACCATGCAATTTATATGAGAGCAGGTATTGTGTCGTGTGGATTTTGAATTTATGAACAAATACACCCTTTAGCTCTCCCCGTTTCTCCTGACCAATTTCAGGATTGCGGATGATTTTCCTGATCTCATCATCTAAAGCAGCCTTTTCCTGCTTGTGAAATTTCCGAACGGTTCTTGCGAAAAGTCTTGATTGAAGAATTTTCACTTCATTCTATCCGAATTGATACTCTGTGTGCTCGCCCTGCTTCAGTTCTTCAAGTCCAATCAGGATATCCTTTATCAGATTGTAAGTGAGATCTGGATTCTCTTCAGCGCACTTGCCAATCCTGGCCCAATACTCAATCTGTCCTGTTATTGATCTGTTTTCCACGCCGCTTACAAGCTTTGCTTCGCGAACAAGATTCTCCGATACTCTAACGGCAGTAGTCATGCTGCACCTCCTAATGTTGCATGTATAACACATACCGCTGCACTATGCAACACAATTGCAGTATGGGCATCTCAAAAGTCCTCTTGAGGGTGTCCCGGCACCCCGTAGCAGATGCCTTTCGAACTCAGTAGAGGCAAGATCAGAAGTCAGCCAGTCTCTTCTTCATCTTTGAATAGATCTTGCCTTTTTCGCGTTTTCCTATGGCGATGACCATCACTGTAATTTTAGAGTCACTCACTTCGTATACAAGTCGATAGCCCGAAGCTCTAAGTTTGATCTTGTAGACATCAGTGAATCCGTACAATCTGCTTCCGGGAATTCTGGGAGTCTCCAATCTTTTCTTCAGTTTCTTCCGAAGCTGTTCTTTAACTGGTTCTCCAAGCTTCTTCCACTCCCGCAGAGCACTGGGAAGAAATGTCAGCCTATACATTGTCGATATCTACTTCGACAGCTTCACTTCTCTCATTCTGCCTTTCGATGACTATTCGAGTAAGTTCGGCATCGTCAAGCCTGTTCAGAAGCATTTCATACGCTTCGGCAGGAACAAGGTAGGCTGTTGGAATATTATGATTTAGAATGGTTATAGCTTCACCCTCTGATTCCTTCAGCAGTGCTGTTGGATTCTTTTTCAACTCGGAAATGCTTGCTGAATAACTTGACAGCACCTGTTCCATACCTACCTCCATATTTAGACCTATTCTGCATACTTAATATGGACCGTTATTTAGCCCATGTCAAGAAGTGGTCACCCTTATCCAGTCAGGAACATCAGTAGATTCTGCATGTATAGCAGAGAGCAGCATTCGCAATTGCACTTGAATATTTTACAGTGACTGAAAGAAATTACAGTTGGCACCCCGTAGTGGATGCTTTCGGAACTTCGTCCAAATGAAATTACGGTACTCGTATTGAGCACTTCTGAACTAGTTACAATTTACTCTCTATATTAGTGACTGCTGCATTATCAACCCTGAAAGTTATTGTATAACAACGAACCTCTGGGTTGTGCTGGACTCCCCTGCTGTCATCCTGCAGAAAAATAGGCCTGTTGACAGCTGCTCTAGAGCAACACTACTGATTCCGTCTGAGAAATAACCGGAATGGACATGTTGCACAAGTCTTCCAGCAGCATCATACAGGGAGAAACTCACCTGGGATGCTTCTGGAAGAGAGAATGATACGAGGACAGTACCTTGAGAAGGATTAGGTGAAACGCTGATCAATGAGTATCCAGACTGATCAGGATCACCGCTTATGCCGGTAGTATTAAGACAAGCATACCTCAGATCATCCATACCCATATCGAAGTAGGCAAAATGAGGATTGTCTAAGGAATCAAGTTCGATGGATGTGTCATAATCTATGTTCCCAATGGTATCCACATCGAAAGTTGTCCATTCTGAGCCTGTCCAGTAGGTATAAGTAAGACTGTTGTACCAGGCGTATGTATATGAGATATGAGGATTATCTTCAGAATCCATTGCAAGCGACGTGTATCCAGTTGGAGCAATAAGCTCCCTAACATTCTGCACAATCCACCCTGAGCCACTCCATCGGGCGTACATCAGTATTGGATTCCAGAAATCACTCTGATCGGAATAAGCAATACAAGGATTACTTTGCGAATCCAGTTCGAGGGAAGCATACGAGCCAACACATGATGGATCTATGACTTGAGTTTCCCAGGCAGATCCATTGAAATGTGCATACATCAGGCCTTCGATGTTGTCTGAGTATGCCACATGTGGATTGTCATAGCTATCAATTGCAAGCGTATTGGAAGTTGAACCACAGCTTGCTTCAACGATCGTCTCGATTTCCCAGGATGAACCAACCCAATATGCATGCTTCAGTTTTTTCAGGGACCCGGAGGAGTCGAAGTATGAAATATGAGGAAATCCCTGAGTATCCAAAGCCAGAGAAATACAGTATTGACTGCATGCCGGATCTACATATTCGATATCCCAGCTTGATCCATTCCAGCTGGCATACTTCAGACCTCCAGAGGGATAATCGAAATAGGCTATTCGAGGTTGCCCTGACGAATCAAGAGCAAGTGAACTGTAACGCCCGACCATTCCTATTGAATCAACCGTTTCCAGTTCCCAGTCTGAACCGTTCCAGCTGGCATATTCCAGGTCGTGATTGGTCCAATCGTAGTAAGAAATATGCGGATAGTCCTGATCATCGATGGCTATTGAATTGAAGCGACCAACCGATCCCTCTGAATCTACAATTTCAATATTCCAAGTCTGAGCAAGAACCTGAGTTGACAACAAGAGACTAATTACAACCAAGAATCCAGACAGATTAATCATAGCTAATTCCTCCTTTAACCTACTGTAACAATAAAACACATTCACTTCTGCATCTATCTCGTCATGGATGATATGTTCCAAATAACCTCGATAAGTATAATCCCGTTATCTGTACCCCGTAGTGGATGCTTTCGGAACTCCTGACAAATGTTCGATAATTTCGTTTTGGCACCCCAAACAGAATTCGAACTCGTTTGCTGATATACATCTCTGAGTAGTACGCGTAGAAAGCTCAGTCTCTACCGGACTCACGCATTTCTTTTAAAGAAGTGCTTTGAATCCCCCCACTGGTCCTGGGCAACTACCCTGCCCATCATCTCAACTCTTCGTTTCAGGCAGTTGAGACAGTCTTCCTTTTCCTCGTCCACGCACGGTTTATTCTCGTAGAGAAGATAGCTCTCTCTGAATTCCGTGGGAGTGAGTTGGGGCATAAGAACATTTGCCCCGAATGAAAGCCCCTTCTCACGCCCTATGGGATCAAGTGCCTGGAGGGCTGTCGTGGCTGCTACATTGGTGTCTTTTGTTAAGAGTCTGGTGAGAGCGATCATCATTAAGCCAAGGTTTGTGCGCTGTTCTTCCGGCATTACCGGCAGATTGCCCATTGGCGTGTCTTTGTGAGGAATGAATGGACCCATTCCGAACATGTCAAAGTCGTGCTTTTTGTAAAAAAGAAGATCATCCGCAAGCATCTCCGGGGTCTGGCCGGGGAGTCCGATCATTACACCTGTTCCCACCTGAAATCCTGCTGCTTTCAGGTATTCAAGGCTTTTGAGTCTTGAATCAAGATTCTGCTGCTCCGGATGGATAGATTTGAAAAGATCCTCGTTTGTGGTCTCTATGCGGAGAAGATATCTGTGGGCTCCGGCGTCTCTGAAACTCCTGTAAGTCTCCAGAGAGTGCTCCCCGACACAGAGGGTAATTCCCAGTCCGTCCGGAAGTATGGAAGATACTGTCTCTCGCTTGATTCTTCTTGTTATTCTTTCCACAAACTCGATGAACTGCCTGTCATGCCTTTCCCCGGATTGAAGCACAAGTGAACCGTAGTGTGCCTCTGCGCACCATATGGCGGCTTTTATAATTTCATCTTCAGAAACTGTGTAGCGGTTTACTTTTGTATTCGATTTCCTGATTCCGCAATAGCCGCAGTCAAGAGTACAGTCGTTTGAAAACTCAACAAGCCCTCTGTAGTACACTCTGTTTCCACAGTGTTTGAGTAGAGTTTCCTCTGCGGCGATACGCACTGCTTCAATCTCCGCAGAGTCTTCTGTTGTGAGGAAATGAATGAGAGTTTCTCTGCGGGGCACCTCTTCAAAGACGCTGAGTACTTCCTTTGCGGTGTATTTTTTATCGGTCATCTTTTTTTTCCTTTCGGGATATACTGAACATACAAATTCGGTTGCTTTGTTCGGTAGCACAGTTGATTTCCCGAAACTATATTAGCTTCTATGTTTGAAAGAATACTAACCTGGCTGGTGGAAATTCGGGATGTGGTAAACATCCACCCTGTATTCGGCGTTGGAATCCTTCTTGTAGGCAGTTTTCTCCTTGGAAGACTTGCCTTCAAGGCAGGTATTCCCGCTATCACAGGTTTCATAGTTGCCGGTATGATTCTGGGACCTTCTGTAATTGGCATGATACACATTGATCTGCACGATGAGCTTGGTGCTGTAACCGAAGTAGCCCTCGCAGTTATTGCTCTTGTTATAGGCAGTGAATTCAGTCTTTTAAAACTACGCCGCACAGGCAGAGCTGTTGTAATAATTACATTTGTTCAGATGATCCTTTCCTTTGCGGCAGTTACTGCTGTGCTGTGGCTTACAGGACTTATGCCTTTTGCGGCCGCCGCGCTTCTTGGTGCCGTTGCCTCTGCCACCGCGCCCGCTGCCACCGTGGCAATAGTGCGTGATTTGAAGGCTCGAGGTCCATTTGTTGATCATCTTTACGGGGTTGTAGCTCTGGATGACGCTGGAAGCGTCCTTCTTTTCAGTATTGTAGCGGCCTTTGCCGGAGCAAGTTTCAGTGGTGGAGAAACCAACATCATGCACTCTGTGATGCATGCTGTTAGAGAAATAGGGGGCTCGATGATTCTGGGAGCCGTGACAGGCTGGCTTATTCATGTTTCCACATCAGGCAGGGGTCGCGCTAATGAAGTCTACATCGTCAGCCTGGGGTTGATCTTTCTTTTAACCGCAATTGCCACCACATTCGGACTCTCCGCCCTTCTTGCCGGCATGACCGCCGGTGCGGTACTGGCAAACATGGGCCGAGGTGCTTTCAGGGTCATCTCATCCCTTGAACAACTGTCCCCTCCTCTTTATGCCACTTTCTTCGCAATTGCCGGAACAGAACTCAGTTTCAGCATTTTTTCCACAGGGCGAGTTATTCTTATGGGAGTTCTGTTCATACTCGCTCGAGCCGCCGGGAAATACTACGGTGTATGGGGTGGTGCCCGAATGGCAGGCTCAAATCCTTTGATACGCAAATACCTTGGTCTGTCCATGCTTCCGCAGGCAGGTGTTGCCATAGGACTTGCGCTGTATATTCAAGCTGCTCCGTTTTTTGCAGGCCATGAAGAACTTGCTTCAACCATGGTCAGCATTGTTCTTATGAGTGTTTTTGTTAACGAACTTGCCGGTCCGCCAATATCAAAGTTTGCCGTTGTACGCGGCGCAACCCTTTGAGGTGAGCGCATGAAAATTTCTTCCATACTGGATATCTCAGGCTGCAAAAATAAACTGTCTGCTTCAAACAAAGAAGATGCTCTGCAAATAATGGCGGATCTTCTTTCAAAGAACCGGGCATCAGGAAAAGAAACAATCGATTCTCTTCTGAAAGGCATGCTGGACAGGGAGGAACTTGGATCAACCGGCATGGGAAACGGAATAGCCATTCCTCACTGCAGACTGGAAGGGATGAAGAGCTTCGCCCTTGCTCTCTCTGTCTGTGACAAAGGTATTGCATGGGATTCCATCGACGGACGCAGCGTTCATATCGTCTGCGCAATTGCAGGACCCGTGGATGAAACCGATGAACATCTGAGACTGCTGGCCGGTGCCGCCAGAGTATTAAGCAACAGTAAAGCAAGATACGAACTGCTTAACAGCAGAACTGACTTTGCCATGCGAGAAGCGTTTCTTTACCATCTTTCACCTGTTACCTCCAAGCACAGCAAAAAAAGCAGAAAAAAGCTATTACTGATGGTTCTTCAGGAAGAAAAAACATATAATGATGTGATGGAATTATTTCTGGAAATGGGAATTGAGGGAGCGATGACTGTCAACTCCGATATGATGGGACCAATGCTTTCAAATGTTCCAATATTCGCCGGATTTATGGATGTTCTCGGTCGCAGCAGACCGGAACCCAGATTACTGCTTACGCTGATTCCCGAGGAGGAAGTGGACAACACTGTTGCCGCAGTGGAAGAAATAACCGGCGATCTGGATAATCACCGTGGAGCATGTATAATTGTACTTGATACAATATCAATAAGAGGAAGTCTCGAGACTTTGTGAAAGGACCTGATATGAGTGATCTTTCGACAAAAATGAATGAGCTTTTCGGCAGAATCGAGCGCAACAATCTCTGGAGACAGAGACAGTGTATTAACCTGATTCCCAGCGAGAATACACCCAGTCCCCTTGTGAAAATATGCGAGATCTGCGATCCCTCAGGCAGATACGCTGAACACCGCACGATGAAGGGCAAGGAAGTCTACTTCTACCACGGTACCGATTTTATTAAAGACATTGAGATTGAGGCTCAGGAGGCACTCTGCGAATACTTTGACTGCAAAGAAGCGGAACTGCGTCCGGTAAGCGGGCAGATGTCCAACGAAATCGTGTTCAAGGCTGTTACCAAGTTTGTTAACAGAAAATCACCGGAGGGCACATTCAGAAAACTCCGTACGGTTATGAACAATGATCTTGGCATGGGTGGACATCTTTCCAGTCAGCCAATGGGTGCCCTGTTCAATTTTGTTGAGATCAATCCTGCGACAGGAAAAGAAAACTGCGTCAACTTCCCCGTCCTGGCGGACAATCCATACAGGATTGATGAAGAAAAAATGATAGAGCTCCTTGACGAGCACAAACCGGAGCTGGTTGTTTTCGGAAAAAGCATGTTCCTCTACCCGGAGCCCATAAAGAAATTTGCGGATCACATAAAAGACTGGGAAAACAGACCGGTTGTGATGTATGACATGGCTCATGTCTTCGGCCTCTACGGCGCATTCCAGACACCGCTTTCTGAAGGAGCTGATCTTATTACAGGCTCCACTCACAAGACCTTCTTCGGCCCTCAGAGAGGTGCTATTGTCAGCAATATGGCGAAGAAAACCCATTTCAGAAAACTCTGGCTGGATATAAAGAGCAGAGCTTTCCCGGGCTCAACATCCAACCACCATCTCGCAACTCTTCTTGGACTGCTTGTGGCAACCCACGAAATGAACGCTTTCAAAGACGAGTACCAGGCCAAAGTACTGTCAAACGCCAGAGCCTTTGCGAAACAAC
>JAUVIS010000093.1 GCA_030592635.1 Candidatus Fermentibacteraceae bacterium
ATGGAATGGCACCTGCTTCTCATGGGAACTACAAGGACTGTGACCATGGAAGTACATGCCCGCACAGGAACAGATATGGATCTGGGTTATCTGACCATGATGATGTCCGACGGCACTTCCGTGATTGAGACCACTGCCAGAAGGGTGGGCAATACTGTTGAGACAACAGTCAATACCTCAGGAAGAGAAATAACCAATTCGAGTGAATTTGAGGGAGACTATCTGCCGACATTTGTTGATCTTGCCGCAGCCACAATGGAGTGGGCAGTTGGGGATGAAATGACCTTTCCTACATTTGATCCTTCGACGGGAATGATCTTTGAGGCTACCGTTACCTGTGAAGCAATCGAGGATGTTTCGCTTATGGGCGACATGGTTTCCGCTACTCGTCTTCTTGTTGCCCAGCAGGGAATGAGGAATACGGTATGGGTCTATGAAGGCCAGATAGTCCGCGAGGAAGAAACAGGCATGGGAATGGTTCTTACCAGAGTGGCACCCGACACTGAAGACAACATCATTCCCTCCAGTGATCTCTACGAGGTGTATGCGGTTACTTCAAATATCGTAAGAGATCCCCGGAGAACAGGAGAAAGAGCCTGGCTGCTGTCCGGTGATATTGACTGGAGTGAATTTGAGCTTGATTATCCGGGAATTCAGACAGTGTCTGATGGTCCGATTATCACGGTAACAGCTTTTACACCTCAGAATCCCCTTTCTTTCCCTATGTCAGAGGTTGATGATGAACTGACACCTTACCTGGTGGCCGACGCAATGATACAGAGCGAAGACTCCGTAATGATCGCAGTCGCAGACAGTCTTACAGAGGGTGCGACCTATGCCTGGGATGCCGTAACCCGGATTTCGAGGTTCGTTGACAGAGGCGTGGAGAATGTACCAACAGTATCACTTCCTTCCGCAGTTGATGTTCTGGATAATATGCGGGGAGACTGCAACGAGCACACAATACTTACAGTGGCTCTCTGCCGGGCGGTTGGAATTCCGGCAGTTACCTGCGCCGGTATCGTGTATGTGGACAACGGTATTTTCGGTTACCACGCATGGCCGGCGGTATGGGTAGGCGAGTGGGTTGCCATTGATCCCACCTTCAGCCAGCCTGTAGCAGATTGTACCCACATTGTTCTTGCCCGGGGCAGCCTGGACGCGCAGTATGTGGTGAACGGTGTTCTTGGACGACTTTCAATTGAAGAATATACGGGTCAAGATATTTCAAACAGTATTGAAACTGAGAATGCTACTGTAGTTTCGAATTCTAATATCTGGTTTGCCGAAGAGTTCATGAATATTTTCACACTGGGCATCGAACTATCTCATGCAAATTATCTTTTAGAAGAGTTACCTTGTTTACCAAATGAAATTTGTAGTTTTACATTTAATGCAGATCGTTTAAATAATGGATCTGTATTTCAAGTTTCTGGCTCACTTCTTGTTGATGCTCTTCCAGAACCTTTTGAGGCATTTAATAACGAAAATTATTTACTTAGTTTAAATGCTTTTCTTGTAAATAGGAATAATGAGGTTATTTGGGCTCAAGATGGATTTCCTCAGGGAGATGCTTGGGTAAGTATTGATGGCGGGAATTATCAGTTCCGTTTGATGTCTTCGTTTAATGGAGACTTAGAGGGATGTAGGATTTTTATTGTAGCTTCTACAGATCTTAGAATTCCAGATTCTCATGAAAGCAGAATTATTATTGGTGTAGGGAGACAGGATTTGTGATTAATGTTTTGTATATTCACAAGATTTTGGTATCTCATGGAGAGATAAGTTGTTGTCATATAATTGCTGGTGTAGATTTAGATTGGAGCTAAAATGACAGAACAAAAATTACAAAGATTGTGGGAACACATTGAGCTTAGTCAAAATTGGCTTGAATGTGATACTTCTACAATAGATGATCTGTCTCCTTCATGGTTTGAAAGAAGAGAAATCCTTCAAAGCAACTCAAAAGAATATCAGGAATTTATTGTTGAACTTAAGCGTGAACATGCCATTGAGACCGGGATTGTGGAACGGATGTACGATCTTGATAAAGGTATAACTGAAACATTCATAAAAAAGGGGTTTGTTGAGTCGTATATTAGTCACAATGACACAAACATTCCAGTTCCGAAATTGTTTTCTCATTTATCCGATCATCTTGATGCGGTCGATTTTGTCTTTGATGTAGTAAAGGAAAATAGAGATTTAACAGTTAGTTTTATCAAAGAACTTCACGCACTGGTAACTCGCAATCAGGAATATGCTGAAGGAAGAGACCAGCTTGGTAATAGAACTAAAATAGCTCTAAGAAAAGGGATTTTTAAAATCCACGAGAACAATCCAACTCGTGAAGATGGTACTAAGATTTTGTATTGCCCCCCTGAGCATGTTCAGACTGAAATGGAGAATTTGGTTTCCTTTTACAACGATGCAGAGAACAGAACTGTCCATCCTTTAATTTGCGCCACCTGGTTTCATCATGCATTCACTACAATTCACCCATTTCAGGATGGCAACGGTCGTGTTGCAAGACTACTCGCAAGTCTGATTTTGATAAAACATGGTTTGTTTCCCTTTACAGTTCTAAGAGAAGAGGCTAGATCTAAATATATTGATGCTCTTGAAAAGGCTGATGCTCATGAATTTCAATCTCTAGTAGATTATTTTGCTGAAGGCCAAAAAAGATATATCGAAAAAGCTCTAAATCTAAAAGAGGTTTCAAGTTCATCATTTGATGAAGTAGTAGATATTTTTTCAGACAGAATCGAGAATTGGCATAAGAAAACAGCTGTCGATAGAGAGAGTCATCTAATTGAGGCTAGAAATTGTGTTTTTGATTTTTGCTTCGAGCAGTTAAAATCAATCTCTAATCAACTTGAAGCCAAACTTAACGGAAATGCCAACATAACTATTCGGAAATGTTCTTTCAAAAGGGAGAAAGAACAAGATTATTATTATGGACAGATAATTAAATATGCTAACAGGCATAACTACTATTTCAACAGAAATTACCCAAGAGGGTGGATGACTTTTCGAGTTAAATTAGCTGAAAATAGAAAATATCAACTCTGTATTACTATGCACCACTATGGTTATGAGGATAGCACTTTAGCTATTGGAGCATTTCTTGAATTCTTAATCCCTCACGGAAGTCATGACCGAATAGATGAAGCGCTTCCCTTAGAAATTAGACCACATATAATCTCGCTTGCTGGAGATGTAACAGCAAAAGAAAAGAACATAGCAGCTTTTGTAAAAAGCGCAGTAACCCTAACTATGGCTCAAATTGCGAGTGAACTATAGCGAACAGTTTAAAAGGACACAAGGAATGTATCTCTACTTCACTTCCGAAGTTGATCCTATTGCATCTGGTAAGAATAGTTAATGCAATACAGATGCAATGCAATGCCCGTATAGTGTTGATTGGCAATGAAATGTATTGCATACACTGGAGTGTCAAGGGTTAATGGTGTAATAAGAACTGGAATGAGGAGTGTGTTTGTTCAGCAAATTTGAGCAGTCGGCCATGAGGAGAGCAATAGAGCTTGCTCAGGGCGGGGGGAAGAAGGTTTTCCCCAATCCTCGGGTAGGTGCTGTGATTCTTTCCCCGTCGGGAGAGACAATATCAGAGGGTTATCATGTGTCTTACGGTGGTGCCCACGCAGAAAGAAACGCTCTTGAAAAAGCCGGTGATGTTACCGGATGCACCATGGTTGTCACCCTTGAGCCGTGTGGTCATCACGGTAAAACACCTCCGTGTGTTGAGGCAATTGCCGGTGCTGGAATAAACCGGGTGGTGGTCGGGCTGAGAGATCCGAATCCTCTGGTTGCCGGCGAGGGTATCAGGTTTCTTGAGAATAAAGGAATTGAAGTTGAAGTTGGTCTTTTAAGCGATGAAATTGAGAAGCTCAACGAGATATATCTTCATTACATTTCTGCTGGCAGAAGTTTTCTTCACCTGAAAATGGCAGGCTCTCTTGATGGCAGAAGTGCGGCTGCTGACGGTTCAAGCAGGTGGATCACCGGCGAGTTATCTCGAAAACGCGTACACGAATTCAGACGCGATTCGCATGCGGTTCTCATTGGACGCGGCACGGCAATAACAGACAATCCGGAACTCACTGCGAGGGATGTTCAGTGCGCAGACACGGATCAACCTGTGCGGATCATACTTG
Organism: Candidatus Fermentibacteraceae bacterium; assembly: GCA_030592635.1. Lineage (GTDB taxonomy): Bacteria > Fermentibacterota > Fermentibacteria > Fermentibacterales > JCC-6 > Sabulitectum. The sequence continues at coordinate 4,176 of JAUVIS010000093.1, forward strand.
CCCGCAGGGAGATGCCCCGCAATCTGAAATTGTTCAACTCTCCGGGCAGAACTGTGGTAGTAACTGATAAACGCTTTGATCTGCCTGACACAGTAGAGATATGGGAAGGGATAGAAACTCCGGAACAACTTCTTGTCAGAGCGGCAGAGGAAGGGCTGGGTCTGATTCTCTGCGAGGGAGGCGGTTCACTTGCAGCTTCACTCCTCCGGGAACACCTTGTTGACAGGCTGAGCATATTCACAGCACCGGCGTTGCTGGGCAGTACCGGATTTCCACTCCTTGGAGATCTGGGAATCAGGAGCATTGGTGGCATTCTTCGAATGGAGGATGTCAGTGTGACAAGAACAGGAGATGATATTCTTACGGAGGGCAGAGTTGTTTACAGGACTGATTGAGTGTGTGGGAACAGTCAAGAGTACAGGCAGCAGGTTTCAGGTCGAAGCCGAAAGAGATCTTGATCTTACCAGTGGCGACAGTCTTGCCGTTAACGGTTCATGCCTCACTGTAACAAGGATAGATGGAAGAAATCTGTTCTTTGATGTTTCTCCGGAAACTTTCAGAAGAGTTGTTGCTCCTGTCCCGGGAATGAAGATGAATCTGGAAAGATCCATGTCCGCGGCCGGCCGGTTCCACGGTCACTTCGTTACAGGGCATGTTGACGCGGTGGGTACTGTGACAAAAGTAAAAAGATCCTCCGGTTTCAGCGAGATCACAGTTTCTTTTTCCCGGGAGCATTCGATTCTTCTTGTGGAAAAGGGATCCATTGCTGTTTCAGGAATCAGCCTGACGGTGGCATCTCTTTCTGAGAGAGATTTTACCGTGGCTGTTATTCCTGAGACTCTTGAAGTAACCACCGCAGGGGAATGGAAGCCTGGTTATCGTGTTAATCTTGAGTTCGATATAATAGGCAAGTATGTAACACGGGCTGCGCTGGCGGTCCGATCGAATGAATCGCTTAGGGAGTACCTTGAACAGTACGAGTCTGGCAGGAGCTGAAGAAGCCATTGCCGCCATAAAACGCGGTGAGATGGTAGTGATGGTTGATGACGAGAACCGCGAGAATGAGGGAGACCTCATTATTGGCGCGGAATTCTGTGATGCCGGGCATATTAATTTTATGGCTACTCATGCCCGGGGGTTGATCTGTCTGGCAATGAAGAAAGAACATCTGGCAAGACTTGACCTCCATGAGATGGTTCCACGAAACACATCTCTACACGAAACAGCGTTTACTGTCAGCATTGACGCAATTGACGGGGTTACCACAGGTATCAGCGCAGCGGACAGGGCGAAGACCATTTCTGTAGCTATTGATCCCCGTACAAAGCCTGAAGATCTTGGAAGACCGGGGCACATTTTCCCCCTCGCGGCCAGAGACGGCGGTGTTCTCCGGAGGATTGGACATACTGAAACCGCTGTGGATCTGGCAAAGCTGGCGGGGCTTCACCCCTCTGGTGTTATCTGCGAGGTGATGAACGCTGACGGCACCATGGCAAGGCTGCCCCAGCTCATGGAGTTCGCGAAGAAACACGGCCTGCTGCTTTCCTCTGTGGAAGAACTGGTAAAGTACCGCCACAAGAACGAAGTGCTGGTGGAGTGTGTAGCCGATGCCGTTCTGCCTACGGATTTTGGGGAATTCAGAGTGAAGGTTTATGAGAGTCTGATAAGCAGGGAAACCCATGTAGCTCTTTACAAGGGTGACATAACTAAAGATGAGAGTATTCTTGTGAGGGTTCATTCCCAGTGCCTCACAGGCGATGTGTTCGGCAGCAGACGGTGCGACTGCGGAAGCCAGCTTCATGCAGCCATGAGAAAAGTTACTGAAGAGGGCTGTGGAGTAATACTGTACATGTCCCAGGAGGGGCGGGGAATTGGTCTGGCCAACAAGATCAAGGCTTATCATCTTCAGGACAACGGAATGGATACAGTTGATGCCAATGTCGAATTGGGCTTTGCCCCGGATCTTAGAGACTATGGTATAGGCGCTCAGATTCTCAGTGACATGGGGCTTCACTCAATCAGACTTATGACAAACAATCCGAAGAAAATAATTGGGCTTTCCGGCTACGGTCTTAATGTAAAGGAGCGTATCGGAATTGAAGTGTGTCCCACCGATGAGAATCGCTTTTATCTCAGAACCAAGAGGGACAGAATGGGACACCTGCTGAAGGGAGTTGATGAAGATGGCCTGGATACATGAAGGGCAACTTGAAGGTGAAGGTCTGAAGACCGCTATTGTCGTATCGAGATTCAACAGTTTTATTACCGGAAGACTTCTTGACGGGGCTCAGGATTGTCTGATCCGTCACGGAGTCGAGGAAGAAGACATTGATGTTTTCTGGGTTCCCGGTGCCTGGGAAATTCCGGCAGTTGCAGCTAATCTGGCTCAGAGCAGGTCTTTCGATGCTGTAATCTGTCTCGGAACCATAATCCGCGGTGAAACTCCGCACTTTGATTATGTAGCATCAGAGAACGCCAAGGGTATTGCCCAGGCGGGTATGAATTCCCCGGTTCCTGTGGTTTACGGCATGATTACAGCGGATACTGTTGATCAGGCTGTGGACAGAGCGGGCACAAAGAGCGGAAACAAAGGCTTTGACGCCGCGATGACCGCTCTTGAGATGGCAAGTCTGTATGAGCAGATTCATGGCTTCACAGCTACCAGCTCAGACATCCCGGAGGAATAATTTGGGTCTTCGCACCAGGGGCAGAAAGTTCCTTCTTCAGTGCCGGTATGCTGCTGATGCCAACGGAGAATCCGTTACTGAGAACATGGAACTGATGAAAATGAGCACACGGATTTCTGACCCAAGTACAAGAGTCTGGATCAAGGATCTGGCACACGCGGTTGATCAGAACAGGGAGGAAATTGATGCCCTGATAGAGGGATCTCTCGTGAACTGGTCCATGGACAGACTTACTCCGATAACAAAGCTCATTCTTGAACAGGCAACAGCGGAAAAAAACTACCTGGCCATTCCGGCGCCTGTTGTTATCAAGGAAGCCGTCCGGCTTGCAATTGAATTTGAAGGATCCAAGACCGGTTCATTTGTAAACGGAGTGCTGGATAAAATTCTTATCAGGCATATACAGGAGTAAAAAAGGGATGAAAAGTAGAATTATCTCTCTGACAATTGCTTTAGGATATATAGCCTTTGCATATTTCGATGGAGGTCTCGTAACAGCACTGAGGGTTACTGCTATTGTGCTCCTGCCTCTTGCGTGCATCTGGTTCAGTGATACAATGGGGGGATACACGGGTGTTAATTTTGGAAGAGGCCAAATAAACAAAACAACTCCCGGTTGCCTGGTTGCGTTTGGAGGATGGTTTTTACTTCTTTCCCCCCCTATCTGGATCATTGCGGGCGCATTAAGCTCGAATAACTAACGAAATCTTTTAGCCTGCATTTCCGCCTGATTCATGTTTTTAATTACCAGGCAGGATATCAGACAGAAGACATCAGGCTCTTGTACTCCGCTGCAAGTATTTTTCTTTCTTTGAGATCTGTCAGATTCTCAAGTCCTGTGTGAAAAGCATCTCTTGCTATTTCGGGTTGCTTCATCTGTTTGACTGCCAGCTTCATAATCCTCAAGTAAATCTCAAGTCTTTCCGGATCTCTGGGTATCATCTCCCTGAAAAGAGAGAGGGCTTCATCATATTTTCTTTCCATGATTCTTGATTCCGGAATGCTGAACACTAGGAGCGTGACCGAGAATGAAGCATCGGCATAAAGGTTTCACAGTCGGCTATAATCCTCGTAGATTATTGTCAAATAGCGGTGCTATTCTCCTCAAATCTCCAAGAATTCTAACTCGACCGTGAA
>JAUVIS010000067.1 GCA_030592635.1 Candidatus Fermentibacteraceae bacterium
AATGGGGTTTTGCAGGTCAGGTCGGCGGCTTTCTTTACTTTTCTCTGATCTTTGCCCGACCAGAGCAGTCTGATCATTCTGGTTGACGGGGGATTGCTGAGGGTTTGTCTCATTTTGAGTTCCTGTGTGATGAAGGCTTTGTAGTCGTGGTTGCAGGCTAACTGGATTATGGGGTTGTCGGGGTCGGTGGTCTGGATGATTACCTCGCCCGGTTTGTCGCCTCTTCCCGCACGACCAGCGATCTGAAGGAGCAGGTTGAATGTGCGTTCCTGGGCTCTGAAGTCAGGCATGTAGAGACCCATCTCGGCGCCAATTACCGCTGCCAGGGTGACATTGGGGAAGTCATGGCCCTTTGCGACCATCTGTGTGCCCAGAAGAACATCACCTTCACCGTTCGTAAACTGCCGGATGATTTTCCAGTGCGCTGATTTGATGCCGGTGGTGTCGGCATCCATTCTGATTACTCTGGTTTGCGGAAGGAGTTCTTTCAGAGCATCCTGTACCTTCTGGATTCCGGGGCCCTGTCTTTTGTATTCTTCGCCTTTGCACTGGGGGCATCTTGTTTTCGCGCTCTTCCAGTGGCCGCAGTGGTGGCAGCGGAGGACTTCACCGTGGCGGTGGTATGTCATTGATATGTCGCAGGACGGACACTTTTCAACATGACCGCATGCCATGCACATCTGTATGGGGGAATGTCCCCTGCGGTTGATCAGGATAATGCTCTGTTCCCCTGCTGCTGTACGCTTGCCTATTGCTGCCAGCAGTTCTCTGGAGAGAAGGGTGAATTCCTGTTTGTTGGAGTCAATCAGGGTTATTTCCGGGAGCGCTCTTTTTGTGGCTCTGTCCGGCAGGGTTAGAAGTGTGTAGCGACCGTGCTGCGCATTCTGCCAGCTCTCTGCCGACGGGCTGGCTGAACCAAGAATTACAGGAATCTTTTCAATGCTGCCTCTTACTACCGCGAGGTCACGGCCGTTGTAGTGGGGCATTGAGCCTTGTTTGTAGCTGTCGTCGTGCTCCTCATCAACTACAATGATACCAAGGTTCTGTACAGGCGCGAAGACGGCGCTCCTGGGACCGATCACTATGCTCCGCTCACCACGCTGAACCATGCTCCAGGTGTCCAGCCGTTCACCCTTTGAAAGACCGCTGTGAAGAACTGCTACTTTTTTGGGAAAACGGTTGTTGAATCTGCTTACCGCAAGGGGGGTGAGGGAGATTTCAGGAACCAGAACAATGGCGCCTTTGTTCTGCCTTGCCTGTTTTTCAATGAGTTTGAGGTAGACCTCAGTTTTACCGCTGCCGGTGACTCCGTGGAGAAGGAATGTTTTTCCTTTTTTTCCTTCTCTTTCTTCTCTTTCTTCTCTGCTTTTATCTTTCTTGCTTTCCTTGTGTTTTTTCTCTTCTCTATCTCTATCCTTTCTATCTTTGTTTTCGTCAGTTTCTGCTTTTGTTACCGCTGCTACTTTTTGTATTACTTCGATCTGGTGCTTGTTGAGGGTTGGAACCGGCTTGTTCTCCAGGTTCGGTGTGTTCAGCATGGGGTCTCGGGGGACTTTTTTTATTGTTTCCCTGATCAATCTCAACTGTCGGAGTCGTTCCAGAGAGTTTCTGTTTGACCTGGCTGCTCTGAGAAGTTCTGTTTTTGGAATGGCTCCGGTGGTTGCGAGGGTGATGAGAATCGCTGCCTGCTTCGGGGCTCGCGTTTTCAGAGAGTGTCCGGCGGATGTGAGTTCCTCCGGTGGAACGAGAGGCTCAATAATAGAGACATGTTTTGGCGGCGGGAGTTTTTTGGGTTGCCACCAGCTTTTGATTATTCCCTTTGCTGCTTCTTCCGCAAGGATGCTGTCTAACGGTAGATTTTGTGGTGTCAGTGTTTTGAGAAGATTGTACTCAATTGTTTTTCTTTTGTTTGTGTACTGTTTGATCGCTGAGTTGCTGCTGATTTCAATTATTCTTACTGCGTTACCGTGCATTCCCGGAGGGAAGGCTGCTGCCGCTGTCATTCCCGGTGGTGCCATGTAGTAGTCGGCGGTCCATTTGAGGAGTTTTAGCACATTTTTGGAGAGCAGGGGTTTTGAATCAAGCCTCTGTATTACTTTTTTTAGTTTATTTTTGAGTTTTTCGGGAACTTCCTTATTGGTCTCCCAGATTACTCCAACGACTTTAGTCGGGCCAAGTGGAACCACCACCCTGCAGCCCTCAAGTGTGCCGCCCTGCATGTTTTCCGGAAGCAGGTAGGTGTAGGTGGTTGGCACTGGTCTGGGGATGGCAACTGCTATTGCTGTTGTCACGGTTGTATGCCCGTATGAGGAACTGGCCATAGAGGGGATGGATCCTTTGCTTTCATCAGCCGGGGAGTAAGTCACAGTTGCATGCCCAGAGAAAGAGCCCTGTTCCACACTATCTCTCTTGCCCTTTTTATGCTCATGGGGAGTTTGGGCAGTGTAGGGAATTCGCCATGGTCATAGAGGACTTTTCCATTGCATTCCACTTTTGTTACCCGGCCTGCTCTGGGAATTTCATTCAAATATCTCTGCCTGTCTTCCGCTCCCGCGAGTTCATCTTCTTCAGTTTCTGTGAGGTTAAGGTGAACTTTGTCATTTTTAAAGTTCTCGAAGTTGAAGAATTCCGCTGCTCGTGTGGAGCTTATCTCTGCCCATGTTGCGCCGGATATCGTTCCAGGTTTTGCCTTTATCGAAGCCAGGTTGGCCGCGAGGCGGATTTCTCCGGAAAGGTCAAGGCGGTTGTTGCAGGGAGCTCCGTCGCTGCCAAGCAAAATGGTTATGTTGTTTTTTATCAGCTCAGGTATGTCTGCTATTCCGCTGCCGAGATGGAGATTTGTCCACGGGCAGTGAACAACTGCGGTTTTTGTCTGCTTGAGCAGTTCGATCTCGCCGGGCTGAAGGTGCACACAGTGGGCAAGGAGTGTTCCTGGTGACAGGAAGTTGAGGCTGTTGAGGAGGTGGATGTTCCCTCCCTTTTCGGCAATCCATTCGTCTGCCATTTCACCGGGGGCTTCAGCGGCATGTGTGGTTCTTATTGTGTTTCTTTCTTTTGTTTCCAGCCACTGCCAGAGTTGTGGTGTGCAGGAAAGAACAAATCTTGGAGCAAGGCCGTACTGTACTTGTTTTGTGCAGCTCTTTTCTACCTTCTCTGATTCCTTTATGAGCCATGAGAGCGGTTTCTTTATAAAGTCAGGACCTCTGTCCATAAGGGCATTGCATGCCACCGCTCTGATCCCGCTTTCCTTTAGAATGTCTACCGTTGTTGTGGAGTGTTCTACACTGCCCATGTCCAGAAGCCCTGTTGACCCTGTGGATATTATTTCACGGAGCGATAGAATGACTGAAACAGCGAGGGTCTCGGGCGTGTGAGCTGCTTCCAGTGGCCAGATTCTTTCTTCAAGCCAAGGAATAAGTGTTCTGTTTTCAGCCATGCCCCGAAAGAGGGTCTGACAGAGGTGAACATGGCTCTGCACTGTGGGTGTTACCCGTTCCAACTTGTTCTCCTTCTCTACTTTTTTATGATTCACTTGCAGCAGTTCTTATAATCAATACTTCTTCGAATGTCAGTTCTCCTCAGTCCGGACTTATTACAGACTCTTACGATGATTCAGTGGTAAAGAGTTTGTGATGCGATTGCTGAAAGGAATAATGGTGCTGTATACGCTGATTCTTATGCTTTCCATGAATTTCTCTGTTGTGGAAAGTTCTCTGCCCAACGGGCTTGATATTATCATTGGTGAGGATCATTCATCACCGATTGTTACCATGTGTGTTGTTGTGAATACCGGCGCTACATGTGAAACCCCTGAAACAAACGGGCTTGCTCATTTTTACGAGCACATGTTCTTCAAGGGCAATACCGCTCTGTCTGATCAGACAGCTTACAACAACAGAATGAGAGAACTGGGTATGATTCGCAATGGAACCACAGGCTCGGAAGTGGTTCGTTACTACCTGACAGTTTCCTCTGATCTTTTCTCCGAGGGTCTCGAATTTATGTATGACGCTATCACCGGCCCGCTGTTTGATCCCGAGGAAATAGTCAGAGAGCGCTCAGTGATAATGAACGAGTATGAGAGGGGTACCTGCAATCCGTTCTGGAATCTTCGGCTTATGCAGGAAGAAGTGCTTACGGTGGAGCCCTGGCGGAGCAGTGCTATCGGTTCACCTGAAGTAATTATGGCAGCTGATCAGGAGACCATGCTGATGTTTCAGGAGAAGTACTATACCCCTGATAACTCCGCTCTGATAATAACAGGCGATATTAATCCGGAGACTGTTTTGCCGGCCGTTGCTGACCTTTTTGGACAATGGGAGTACGGTGGGCGAAGCGACTATTTCTTTCTTGATTTGAACATCTCTATTGAAAAGGATACCATTTTGCATGCGGGTGGCCCTGAAGGTATGGGAATGATCCGTATTGTGTATGTCGGACCCTCCATGGCAGACCAGCAGAACTGGACTTACGCAGCGGATGTGTGGGGTCAGTACATGGGCAGAATGACAGGTGAGTTCCACAATGACCTGGTGGCAAACGGGCCGTTCCTTGATGTATACGCAAGCTACTATTCACAGAGATTTGAGCCCACTATTACCTTTGCCGGAACTCTTGATCCCTCTCTGGTTGACGAGGGGCTTGTGATGATGAGAGAAGAAATTCAGGACATGTTCCGAGAGGGGTATTTTACTTCATCGGGCATTGAGACGGCATCGGAACAGTTGCGCCGGGAGAGACTGTTCAGAGAAGAATCCAGCAGAGACATGGCAACGGAAACCTTCCCATTCTGGTGGGTGGAGGGCGGCGGTCTTGAATACTACAACAACTATCCAGACAGTCTGGCAGCGGTTACAGCCGGTGATATTTCCCTGTATCTGGACAGGTGGGTGAAAGACAGGCCATCAGCTGTCTTCCTGGTTACTCCGGAAGGAGAGTGGGTGGAATGATCTCTATTCTGTTTGTGCTGGCTCTTCTGGCATCAGTGCCGGAAAATGTGACTGAATTCGATCTTGCCAACGGTATCCATGTTGTTTCCAGAACGGTTCCCGGCGGAGAAGTTGAGGGCCTCAGCTTCTTCCTGATCGGAGGTTCCAGAGTCCTTGAGGAATCCAATCAGGGAATTGAAGCATTTGCCCTTGAAGCGGCAATGACAGGAAGCGACACTTATCCCGATGAGAGATGGCGCGAAATAATGGATGTTACTCTGGCGAGCTGGAACGCTTCATACAACTATGATTACTCCAGGTATCATCTGAAGTGCCTTTCAGAGGATCTTCCCCTGCTTCTTGACGGTTTTGCCGATTGTCTTTTAGAGCCTGAACTGGATTCTGTCGCTGTGGGAAGAGTACAGAATTCTCAGCTTGTGGCTCTGCAGTCGGAACTTGAAGATCCCGACAACAGGGTCTGGCTTGTCGCGAACAAGGGGTTTATGGGCACAGGGCATCCGTATCTCCTGCGGCCTGACGGTATTCCTTCAACTCTTTCTTCCTTCGATGTGGATGATGCACGGGAATGGCTTTCCAGCAGGATCAAGAGTGGGAATATTGTTATTACCCATGCAGGGCCTACGCCGCCTGAACAACTTGCTGAACTGCTTGAAGCTTCTTTCGGAAGAATTCCCGAGGGGGGAGATGTTATTCCTTCTGTTCCTGAATTCGGCATAGACCGGGACACTGTCATTGCAGAGACCGATGAAACACTCTCCGCGTACTGTGTGGTGAAGTTCAAGGCTCCACCTGCCGGGAATGCTGATCTCCCCGCGTACATCACAGCATGTCTGGTTGTTGATGAAATGCTCTGGCAGGTGCTTCGCACAGACAACGCGCTTACTTATGCTGTCTTTGGCGGAAGCACAAACAGCTACAGGCGCAACTGGGGCTATATGTACATAAGCACCACCGAACCGGTTTTGTCAGCAACGCTTATGACCGGCGTATTCAGGGATGTTGCCAGTGGCAATGTGGACCAATCTCTCGTTACAGGTGTTGCCAACAACTACCGCACAACCCAGGGGATCAATGCCCAGTCAATGGATACCCAGTGCTGGATGCTTGGCAGCGGCTATATCTCCGCAGGAGACTGGCGTGCGCCCTATCTGCTTCAGGAATCACTGGAAAATATGACTGTTTATGAAATCAGCAGAGCTCTTTCAGACTGGGCAGGAACCGCAGGTTGGGGTATCATTGCAGATGGTGCAATAGTTGATTTTGCCGAATTTGAGCCCTGGTCTCTGAAGGGAGAATAGAATGAATAAATTAGCTGTGTCTGCTGTTCTGTTCATGATGTCACTGAGTCTTACAGGATGCGGTACTACCACCACTTCTGAAGAACCTGATGACACTGTGAGACTTACCGGTATTGTGGATGTTCTTCATGCAGGAACCAGATCTGAAACTGTGGTCATTACTGACGAGGCATCCGGGGAAGTTTTTGCTCTTGTGGGCGAAAAGGCCTTCGATATTGTTCCCGAGTACGGCCAGCTCACAGCGGTGATTGGAAGGCCGACTGACGAAGGGTATTCTGTTCGCGAAGAGCTGCAGAAGATCTATGTGATAGACTATTCGATCATCGGAGTGGAAGATCTGGACGATTACTGATCTGATACAGGATTGATATTTTGGTTTGAGCAGTATTTTCAGAAAAATATCATTTGGACGGAGGTTGAGCAAATGGTAGCTGAAGATGTGAGATGGAAGCAACGATTTATGAATTACCGGAAAGCTCTGGATCAGATGAAGAGGTTTGTTGATAAGGGTGATTTATCCGAGCTTGAAGAGCAGGGTATGATCAAGTCATTCGAGTATACATTCGAACTTGCCTGGAAAACACTGAAGGACTTTCTGGAGTTCAGTGGCCAGACTGGTATTTATGGGCCTCGTAATGCCATTCAGAGGGCATTTCAACTTGATCTGATTGAGGATGGTAAGGGGTGGATGGAAATGTTGAAAAGCAGGAATAAGACATCCCATACCTACAATGAAGAGACTGCAAAGGAAATATGTACAGCGGTAGTCTCTGAGTACCATGAGCTTTTTTGCCGGCTGGAAGAGAAAATGAACAGTATAAGCTCAGGCACTGGCTGAACTATGGATCAGTACGGTCTGTCCGGTGAAACGATTGATGGTATCAGGAAAGTGTTTCAGAACTTTCCCGAGTTGAGAGAAGTAGTGCTGTATGGCTCAAGAGCCATGGGTAATTACAGAAATGGATCAGATATTGATATTACACTCAAGGGGAAAGACCTGAATTTGCAATTCCTTAACAGAATTTCCCTTGAACTGGATGATTTGATGCTGCCGTATACCTTTGATATTTCACTTTACCATCATATTGACAGTGAAGAGTTGATTGATCACATAAAGAGAAGAGGGGTGGTCTTCTATTCCGTTGTGGAATAACTGTTTTTGCAAGTTTATGCCTGGCAATTCGTTTCTACTCTCAGATTAACGCTATCTGAAGTTGTTTTCTATATTCAGCGTTCCTTGATTATTCCCGGGGGTGTTAAATGTCCAATGCAGAGGGTGGAAGACCGATTCCATGCAGTACCAGAGCCGTTAATACTTGTGCAGAGGAATGCGGAATTTTCCCCCAGGCCGCAGGCTTGTTGCTTGTAACAAGTTTTGCAAGCTGTGGTACCACTGAAGCATCGCAGGGATCGCAGGATACTGATGATATCACAGTAACAGGTATAGTGGATGTACTTCATGCGGGAACCCGGTCTGAAACCGTGATTATTACCGATGAAGCTTCCGGTGAAGTCTTCGCGCTGGTTGGAGAGAAGGCATACGACATGGTTCCTGATTACGGTCAGCTTACAGCGGTAATCGGGAAACTCATGGAAGAGGGATATTCCGTGCGGGAGGATCTCCGAAAAATATGCGTGGTTGATTATTCAATTATCGGCGTTGAAGATCTGGATGATTACTGATCCGATACAGGGTTGATGTTTTGATTTGAGCAGTATCTTCTCAGGTAAATATCATTTGGACGGAGGCTGAACTGGCAGCTGAAGAAGTCGGATGGATACAGCAATTCGCATATTGCCCGGAAAGCACTGAAATACTTTTTTGGCTACAGGGGTCAGACTGGCATCTATGGATCCCGTTCTAACCATTCTTCCGGTCCGGTATTACACCTGTAACCACCTCTTTGAGCCACGGCTACTCTATGAGATCACCGGTGCCGGTGGCATTATCCGTAAACGCAAGGTATTCCACTCGGTTTCGACCGGAGGATTTTGCGTGGTAGAGAGCGTTATCAGCACGCTGGATAGTGTCTGTCAACGGTTCTCCTTTGTGGTACTCGGAAATTCCGAGAGAGAGAGTCACGCAGATTCGCGCCTCACCATGGCAGGTCTCCAGCTCTTCAACTGAAGTCCGAATTTTCTCACCAAAGGTTTTAGCCCCATTCACGCCGGTATCGGGAAGCAAAACGATGACTTCCTCGCCACCCCACCGCGCCAGTATGTCCTGGTCACGAACTCCACGCAGCAGTATCGTTGCTATCTCCTGCAGCACGCAGTCGCCGATGGCGTGGCCGAATTTATCGTTAACGCGCTTGAAATGATCCAGATCGATCATGATGATCGAGAAGGATCTGGCGGAACGTTCAGCGATGGAGACAACTAACCGGCTCAGCTCAAGGAAACCGCGGCGGTTGAGCAGCCCGGTGAGAGGATCCGTGCGTGCGGCGGATTCTTCTTTTGCCAGGTGACAGTTGACAGCATGGGTGGCCAACAGGAAAAACACAATGAAACCCAGAACCGGAAAATAGTTGGGAACACTGACCAACCCCAGTTCATGTGCTATGTCAGAGACAAGGCAGATCAGGAGCACCGTTAATCCCCACAACACCTTCCTGACGTCGGCATCTCCCTTGCTGGCAGACTTAATAGCTTTGAACAGTGTAACAAGAAGCAATACTGCCACGATTATTATGACGGCAATCTCTGATATCCTCAGCACCGTAAGTGGCAGCAACAAAAATTCCAGGCCTCGTATCAGTCGGGGCGGGGTGGTTTCCGCCAGGCTGAATACCAGTTCCAGGAGGCTCACTACGACCCCCGCCACACCTATGAGATTGAACATGATAACAATGGGATACCCACCAGCATCAATTGTTTTCGAGAGCACTCCCGTAAAATTGACTAACAGCGCAGAGAAAGCTGCAGTAGCCAGCCACAGGTTAACGAGCCGCTCTGGCCGATGTCGCCAGAGATCCAGGCGGGCGCTGAAAAAAATAAGAAAGACTCCCGCGCCGATGCCATCCATATACGCTTTCCACATGGAGTTGAGCATGTATCGCCTGTATCCCTTCTTACTTTCTGATTCTCTAATAATTCGTATGAGGAACTCTGTAACTCCACAAGATCACAAATCTTCGGAGGGGGGCACGTGCTCCTTCCTCCGCAAAACTCCAGCTGGAAGTGCCTAATCAATAGGATAGTGGATCTTTCGCAATCCCATTACCCGCTCTTCCAATAGATTCTCTGTCAGAAACAAACCATACTGCAAGAAACAAGTCTGGTCAAACATCCCTTCCTGCAGATTTTCACTGAAAGCAACCGTATCGGGTTCGCATACCATTTCCAGAGATTCTGGAGGAGCTCTGCTGCTCCGTGAGGTATGTACAAAAACTGATTGTACGCCCCAAGGTGGCTTATGCAAAGCTTTGCATAAGCCACCTTATGCAAAGTAAAGTATTATGCTAAGTAAATCTGCTAACTCCAATAGAACTAGTGGCTTAGATCCTATTTACTTTGCATAATATCTTCACTTACTTCAATTCTGATAGCCATGAAAGCAGTGCCTGATCTTTGCTCCAGTCAGGCAGGTTACTATCAATCAGCTCAGGATAGGCACTCTCGATTGCCTTCTGTTTTGTTTCAGTATCTGTTCTTGCGTAGATTTCTGTAGTTTTTAGATCGACATGTCCCAAAAAATCCCGGATGTAGATCAAATTTACACCTGTCTGTAAAAGATGCATTGTCTTGCTATGGCGGAACATATGCACTTTTACCTTAGGGTACTAAGGCCGATGATTTCCTTGCCATCTTCACATATTTGGCAACTATATATGCTACGCCTTCTTTTGCAAACATTCTCCTAAATGATATTGAAAATTAGCAAACTCTCAATTATCATCCAGAATATTATGCAAAGCAAATCAAGACAGAGCTACCTAAACACAAGGGTTTTGTTGAATTACTTTGCATAATAACTTTCTTTGCATAAGGCGGGGAATTAGATCCTCCTCAGATTAAGTTGAAACGAGCTAAAAAGCTTGAATTTACAACATTTTCGCCAATTCTTTATTTACATTGTTGGCATTTCGCTGTTTATTTTTTGATACTCTCGTTTTTTTCAATATTTCTCGGTCCTAGTTCTTTAGCTTTTTTAGAAGAAATAATTGATTTTCCTGTTTGCTTTTCAATTTCTAAACGTGCTTTCCTTGCTGCATTTCCACCTTTTCTAGCAATATCTCTGTTTTCGTCTAAACTTTCTGGCTTTTTTTCTTTCGATATTTCGGTTGTAGAAGCTTCAGCCAGCATATTTAAAACCAATTCTAAGTTAGTCATATTGTCTCGTAAGTTTTCTTTCTTAAGCCCTTTTAATTTTTTGTATGCTTTCACATCTCTGTCTGCCCAAGCTTTTGTTATTTCATTGGTTAATATTGCATACTCCAAACCTTCTTTCATTCCACGTGTATGCCATTCATCAGTCAATTCTTTTCTAACTTCAATACTTTTTAACCTCTGATTAATCCAGTTTTTGGAGTATCCTTTTTTCAAGTATGTCTCCACTGCACGATCAAAAGCTTTTTCAGGATCTTCTGTTTCTTCAATTCGTTCATATCCAACTTTTGCTAACCAAATTTTAAATGGTTCTGCTTTTGGTGATGGAATTGACTGAATTAGCCGTAACAATTGTTCTGTATTAGCAACATCAGTTATTCTCATTTTACCGTCAGTTGCTTTCATTTTCAACTGGTGACAATTTGTCACCGTTTCATTTCCCTCATTTTTCAAACGTTCTTTAAGCTTATTCCAATATTTTCTAGCTTTTTGAAAATCCTTCTGTTCAGTTAATATTGCAACAACATCAATGATAGAGAAAAGCCACAATTCCTTTTCCTCATCCCAATGAGTTCTAACCTTTTGCTTTTGAAATAATTGCACTTTCTTTTCTTTAGTCATGCTTCCTTTCTCAAACGTCAAAGGTCAAAGAAAATCTTTTTCTTTTAGTCTATTATTAGTTACTCGTTCCACTCAATGAATGCCAAGGTGAGTGTAAAAACTCTATTGTGATTATTCTACCAAATTGGAGGGCTAAGAACAATTGTATATATTTTGCTTTTATCATTTTGTATCTTTTAACCCCGACGACCAAATTTCATTTTTAATGTAATCCAGACAGGATTGCCAGTTACCCAACAGCCCCTCTCAGATCCTTTCAATTACCCACAAGAATAATTCTCTCAACTTTTACAATTTTCTTTCTTGAAAATCTGAATATTCGTTTCAATTATTTGCTCAGTGATTTTTCTTGATTTGGAGTAGTACCCTGTCATGAAATATGTGTCGGTATAATGCGCCGCTATCCTGAGTTCCGTGCTAACGCTCGGGACGCCCTCCGGTATAGGTTCTGCTGCTTTCCATACTAACATTTGGGACGCACTCGGTTACTGGCTCTGCTGCTTTCCATACTAACGTCTGGGACGCCCTCCGGTATAGGTTCTGCTGCTTTCCATACTAACGTTTGGGACGCACTCGGTTACTGGCTCTGCTGCTTTCCATACTA
>JAUVIS010000099.1 GCA_030592635.1 Candidatus Fermentibacteraceae bacterium
GGATCTTTGATCTTACAGGCTCTCTTGTTTATGAGTACTCCGGTCTCGACAGGGATGATATTGCCTGGGATGGGCTGAATATGGATGGTGAATCCGCGGCTTCCGGGGTTTATTTCCTGCAAATTGACCAGACAGGTTCCGAGGCGGGTTTACTGAAATTCGCTCTGGTCAGATAAGGGGTTTGCTATGAAAGGCGTTGTACTGGCAGGAGGGCTTGGAACCCGACTGAGACCGCTCACAAGTATTACAAACAAGCATCTTCTTCCTGTTTACGACAGACCCATGATCTACTACCCCCTTCAAACTCTGGCCGACGCGGGAATCAGGGATGTTATGGTGGTTACAGGGGGAAACAGCGCCGGAAGCTTCATGCAGCTGCTTGGTGACGGGAGAGAGTTCGGTTTCAGGAGTCTCAACTATGCGTATCAGACCGGTGAAGGCGGGATTGCTCAGGCGATAGGACTGGCCAGAGCCTTTATCGGCGGGGAGAGATTCGTTGTAATTCTGGGAGACAATATTCTTGAGAATTCAATTGTGAACCATGTTGAATCCTTCAAAAAGCAGTCATCGGGCGCCAGAATTCTTTACAAAAGAGTCGAAGACCCGAGAGATTACGGTGTTGCCGAAATTGTTGACGGGAAAGTTGTTTCTATTGTGGAGAAACCGGCAGACCCGATAAGTGACTTTGCTGTTATTGGTGTGTATATGTATGATAATAAGGCATTTGATATTATTGACGAGTTGAAACCATCCGGTCGGGGCGAGCTTGAGGTAACCGATCTCAATAATGCCTATATTCAGCGTGGAGAGATGCAGGCAAACGAGATAAGCGGCTGGTGGTCCGACTGTGGAGCCAGCATAGAGAATCTTCTTGAAGCCAACAACCGGGCAGCGGAAATAAGGAAGGGAATTCGATGAATCTTCTCGTTACAGGAGGAGCGGGTTTTATCGGGACTAATTTCGTGAAGTACATCATGAGCCACAGGCCGGACTGGTCGGTGACAGTTCTTGATAAGCTGACTTATGCGGGCAGGAGAGAAAATCTCGCTGAATATGAAGGTTCGAGCCGATACAAATTCATAAAGGGCGATATCTGCGATCCGGGCGCAGTGAGTAAGGCTATGGCCGGCTGCGGCGGTGTTGTGAACTTTGCCGCTGAAACACATGTTGACCGTTCCATTGATGATCCGGCATCATTTGTCAGGACCGATGTTGAAGGAGTTCGAGTTCTTCTCGAAGAGTTCAAAAAAGACAAATCAAGAAAAATCTTCCTTCAGATATCCACAGACGAGGTATATGGAAGTGTTGAGGAAGGCAGGTCAGGCGAGGGTGACCCCCTTGATCCCAGAAGCCCGTACTCAGCATCAAAAGCCGGAGGTGAGCTTCTGGCAATGAGCTACTTTACAACTTTTGGTGTGCCCGTAGTGGTAACCCGCGCTTCCAACAATTACGGACCTCATCAGTACCCGGAGAAACTCATTCCTCTCTTTATCACCAATGCGTTTGAAGGGGAGAGGCTTCCTCTTTACGGAGACGGCGGTAACATGAGGGACTGGCTTTTTGTAACCGACCACTGCAGCGCTCTGGTCGCTGCTCTTGAGAAAGGCAGACCCGGTCGCGTCTACAACATCGGAGCCGGGCAGGAGATGACAAACAAAGAGGTCACTTTTGCCATTCTTGAGGCCACTGGCGCTGACCCCGCGCTGGTAAGGTTTGTGGAAGACAGGCTGGGACATGACCGGCGGTACGCCGTGGACATTTCCCGCTCCGGAGAGGAACTGGGGTGGAGCCCCGAAACAGATTTTGCCACAGGCATCGCGCTTACTGTGGACTGGTACAGGGATAACTCCAGGTGGTGGAAGCTGATAAAATCCGGAGAGTTCCGCGAGTACTACAAAAGAATGTATTCACAAAGGCTTGAGAACTCGGAAAGGATCCGGTAAATGAAAATTCTGGTAACTGGAGGAGCCGGCTTTATAGGGAGCCATCTCTGCGACAGGCTTATTGAAAAGGGCCACTCTGTAATCGCTCTTGATAATCTGCTCACGGGAAGTTCTGATAACATTGCTCACCTCGCGGGGAGAAGCGATTTCAAGTTTATCAAACACGATGTGACAGAGTATATCTACATTCCGGGGGGCATAGATTTTATTTTTCATCTGGCATCTCCCGCCAGTCCGATAGATTACCTGATGTATCCCATTCAAACGCTGAAGGTGGGAGCGCTTGGAACTCACAAAGCTCTCGGTCTCGCAAAAGAAAAGGGTGCAGGTCTTCTTCTCGCCTCCACCAGTGAGGTTTATGGAGATCCTCTGGTGCATCCACAGCCGGAAAGCTACTGGGGCAATGTGAATCCTGTAGGGCCGAGAGGTGTATACGATGAGGCAAAAAGATACGCGGAAGCTCTTGTGTTCGCCTATCACAGAACTCACGGAGTAGACACGAGAATTGCCAGAATTTTCAATACCTATGGCCCGAGGAACAGACCTGATGATGGAAGGGTAGTTCCCTCATTCGTCTGTCAGGCCATCAAGGGTGAGGATCTCACTGTTTTCGGGGATGGCGACCAGACCAGAAGTTTCTGCTTTGTTTCTGATACTGTAAATGGTCTCATTGCTCTTATGGAGAGTGGTTACCATGATCCCGTGAATATCGGCAATCCCAATGAAATGACGGTGAAGGAATTTGCTCTTGAGGTTATCAGACTCGCTGAGAGCCGCAGTTCTCTTGTATACAGGGATCTGCCTGTGGATGATCCCAAGGTAAGGAAGCCTGATATATCCACAGCAGAAAAGGTTCTCAACTGGAAACCGGAAGTGCTGCTTGAGGACGGTTTAAAAAGAACTATCGATTACTTCAGAAGAACGGTTATGTAATGCTGATACTTCTCATCATTTCACTCATTGTTCCTGGCGATACTTCGGACGATGTTTCCGTCCGGTCTGAAACTCAGTTTCAAGAGTTTTCCATATTTGAACCGGTGGACAGGAATGAGTACATTCTTGGAGCTGGAGATGTTTTGCAGGTGGTTATAGAGGGCGGAACAAGTGAGGCCATGATTATTTCCGGTCTCAGTTCGATCAGCCCATGTCAGGTTTCCGGTGACGGAGCAATTCAGATTTCCGGTATCGGTCAGCTTGATGTGACGGGAATGACCATTAATCAGGCCGAAGACGCACTGCAACAGATTACACGCCTGTACTACAACCGGGCTACCGTGGGGCTCACTCTTCTTCAGCCGCGAAGTGTGAAGGTGTGGATTACCGGTATGGTCGCCCGTCCCGGGCGGTACACTCTGTACGCCATTAACAGGGTCAGTGATCTGGTAGCTGCCGCCGGTGGAATGTCATCCTACTCATCCCGAACCGGCTGGATGGTTACTGCCTCGGGTGATTCCATCTTTGTTGACCTTCACTTTGATCCGGCTACAGGCCGTCCCGTATTTGACCCGTTTGTTGACGGTGGAGCCGGTGTGATTTTCGAGCTTGTGAAATCCCCGGTGTATGTTGTCAGACCCGGCATCAGAAACTACAATGATGCCTATGCTGTTCCCGAAGTTGAGACCTGGGAGGCATCCCCGGGTGAAACGATAGAAGAGCTTATGTACAGAATCGGCGGAATAACAGGAGATGTGGATCTTTCACGGAGTACTCTGATAACATCCCGCGGCACAGCTCCCGTATGGATTCCGAATCAGGGCTTCGCGGATCAGCTTGTACAGGCGGGAGACACTTTGCGTCTGGTCGTTCACGGGAACGATATTTATGTGGCCGGGGCGGTACACCAGAGAGGAATTATTTCATATACACCCGGTGCTTCAGTAAGGGTGTATGTGGAACGGGCAGGGGGAAAAGTATACAACGCGAACATGGGGGGTACCACCATTATCCGTGACGGAGTACAGATTGCTTCAGGAGAGGAAGCTCTTGATACCGAGGCTCTTCCGGGCGATGTTATAGAAGTGCCGTACGGCTGGGTTGCGCAGCACGCGCAGCAAATAGGTATTCTTGCCACAGTGGTTGGTGTAACTTCCGTTATCATAAACTTGTCGAGGTAGGTTAATGGCAGACAAAGCTCTTTCGGAAAAATTCACCGGTAAAGTTGTCAGACAGGTGGCGCTGAACGCCAGGAGGATCATTGTTCTCTGCTTCATCGTCGCGGTGCTGTCGTCCGCCTGGGCCTTGACCAGAACTCCCCGGTGGAGTGCCTGGGCCGCTGCGATTGTACCCGGCTCAACTTCATCTTCCATTTCCGCTTCCGCCGGAGCGCTTGGTCTGGGAGACGCTATGGGCGGACTGGCGGGGCTAGGCACCGGAATGCTTCCACAGCCTGCCGGGGTTGATATTACCCTGGCTACGCAGGTTCTGGGGTCTCGCAGAATACAGGAAAGGATTATCCTTAAATACGACCTTATCAACCGGTACAAAGCTGTCAGTATGGAAAGAGCCACGAAGAAATTCGGAGAACTCTTCTCAGTATCGCTTTCACCGGAAGGTATTATTTTTATTACAGCTGAGGGAAGCACCAGAACTG
Organism: Candidatus Fermentibacteraceae bacterium; assembly: GCA_030592635.1. Taxonomy (GTDB): domain Bacteria; phylum Fermentibacterota; class Fermentibacteria; order Fermentibacterales; family JCC-6; genus Sabulitectum. The sequence goes on from JAUVIS010000099.1 coordinate 4,534, forward strand.
AAGCCGCCGCAATGGTGAATGATATTGTTCTGTTCGCAAATGAGGAGCTTTCCACACTGGTAACCAGCAGGTCCAGAAGAAGCCGTATTCATACCGAATATGCCCTGGCTCTGGCATATGACTCTCTTGAGGCATCCAGAAACGCCATGGAGGAATTCAGAACAAGAACCGGTCTTATTTTCCCGGAGCAGCAGGCTTCCAGCATGATGGATGTGATGGCTGCGATTGAAAGTGATATGGTTTCAGCCGGGGCTCTGCTGTCAGGTCTCTCCGGCAATCTTTCTGCCAGAAGCGCGATTTACGCCCAGGCAAATGCTCAATACAGGTATCTGGAGAACGCTCTAAGGGTGCGATCTACAGAGGGGGATTCGCTGAGCATTTTTCCGGTAATAGATAGTATGCCGGGATTTTTAAGGGAGTATGAAGTACTGATTGTGAATATAGAAACAAGAAGTGCTGTTTATCTCTTTCTTCGTCAGGAGCTTGAAAACCTTCGTATTGAAGAATCCAAAGAAAGTCCAACAATTGAGATAATTGTTCCACCCACACCTGAATTCCTGAGATCATATCCAAAGAGGTCAGTTATGGTGATAACACATGTGTTCATAGCTTTCATTCTTTGCATTATATGGATAGTTTTTCTGACATGGTTCAGATCTGTGCTGGATTCTCCTGAATCCGGGCCTTTTGTGAAAGGTGTGTTCGCGGATTTCAGAAACCAGTTCCGCAGGCAGAAGAATGGCTCTGCAGAGAAGTAAGGTTCTTAATCTCGGATTTCCGGCTCTTGTAAGCCAGGGGTCACTGGCTCTATGGGGCATAATTTCCATTCTCATTGCCAGGCAGCTTCCTGATGATGCTTACGCAGCATATGCCCTGGCCCGGTCCATCGAAATGTTCGGCGGTCTACTGGGTGGCGGCTTTGTGCTGCAGGCTCTTTTGAAACTTGGCAGTGAAAAGCAGAACAGGGAAACATCCGCTGCCGCTAATACCGCCATGCTGGTTACTCTTGTTTTCAGCGTTCTTGTTTCAGCGATCCTTCTTCTCTTTGGCACCCACCTCAATTCCTTTTACCCGGATATTCCCCTTCAGGGAATCACCCCGGTGATTGCTCTGGTGGTTATTACCGGTTCGCTGGCTCATATCCCGAGAAATCTTCTTCTCACCAGATTGAGTACGGCAAGGGTCATGCGGGCTGATATTCTCTCGTTCCTCATTCGCGGGGGAATAGTTGGATGGCTTATTTACACAGGGGCTCTCACAGGCGCGATACAGGTTTTGAAGGCCACGGTTCTTGCAAATCTGGGAGCCTTTCTTTTGAACTCCTGGAATGTCAGGCATGTATTTGAGCCGTCAGCCGGGGTAAACAAAGCTGCCCTTAACCGTGTTCTAAAATTCGCGGCATATTCACTTGGCACAAGTTTTGCGGGTTTCGTTTACACAAGAACTGACATTCTCATGCTGGGGAAGCTTGCTCCGCCGGGGGATGTGGCAGCATACAGTGCTTCCAGGGCTCTTACATCTATGGTTGTTATGGTTTCAGCAGCGGCAAACATGGTTCTCATGCCCTCTGTATCAAGAGACTGGACAAGCGGACTGAGAAAAACAGTCATCGTGAGATCCATGAAGGCCATAGGGCTCATTCAGCTTATTCAACTTCCTGTGGTTATAGCACTGGTCGTATTTCCAAAGCAGATAATTGATCTTATCTATCATGGCAGGTACGCCGAAAACTGGCCAATACTGGCAATTCTGGGCGGTCTCGCTCTTGCAAGACCTTTTGGAAGCATTTTCTCAACTGTGAGTGCCGCGATGAATCGACCGCAGTATTCTTTCTGGTGTATTCTGCTTTCCGCAGGAGTTAATGTTACATTGAACATTATTCTTATTCCGAAAATGGGCGGAATTGGTGCTGCCTGGGCCACAGTGGCCGCAGTTGTATCCGGTGCTGTGGCTGTGATGTATCTCTCTATAGCGCACTGGAGAAGGGAGATGAGAGTAAAGTGACAAAATCCACACTGATTGTTGTTGTTGACGATGAAGCCGATATCAGAGAACTTGTTGAACTCCATCTCAAAAGGGCAGGTTTTTCCACAGTATCCTTCGAGAATGGTACTGATTTTTTTGAATGGCTTTCTCTTGAAAAAACTCCGGCGCTCTGCGTTCTGGACATCATGCTGCCGGATATGCAGGGAACAGATATCTGCCGGAAAATACGAGCATCAGACAGGTATGCCGATCTTCCGGTGATAATGCTTACGGCTCTGGGGCATGAAACTGATCGGGTAACGGGACTTGAGCTTGGAGCGGATGATTATGTAACAAAACCCTTCAGCCCAAGAGAACTTGTGGCAAGGGTCAGAGCTGTTTTGAGACGCCACAAGTCTGTCCAGCCGCAGAATATTATCGTTCGCTATGGCCCGATAGAAATGGATACCGAGACATTTCGACTGAAGGTAAACGGAGAAAACAAAGAGCTGACTTCCACAGAATTCAAAATACTGAAAATTCTTCTTGAGGGAAACGGAAAGGTGTTTTCCCGCTCAAAGCTGTTGAATATTCTCTGGGGTGGCGAGAAATTTGTTTTTGAAAGAACCATTGATGTTCACATCAGGAACATCAGGGAAAAGCTTGGAACCGCCGCGGGATTGATTCAGAATGTCAGGGGTGTTGGATACAGAGCAGGGGAGCCGGATTGACAAGGGAAAAAGCTCCTTCTCTGCTCAGATCCATCCTTCGGGGATATACATGGATTATTGTTCTTCTTACTCTGGGCACATCCGTTGTTATTTTCACCACCTTCAGATCGGCTTTCAGAGAGCGGGCAATGGAAGATCTCACCCGATCCGCATACGCGCTTGTACCCATGATTCAGAATCACATCGCGGACTCCACCACTTTCGCAATGGACTCGCTTGTTAACGAAGTCGCTCCGTGCATGGACACCAGGATTACAGTTATAGGCAGAGACGGTTCTGTTTTTGCCGACAGTGAAAAAGATCCAGATGAGATGGAAAACCACAGAACCCGGATTGAGGTAATCGCAGCTTTCAATGGTGTGCCGGGACGATCTGTAAGATTCAGCGAAACCCTCGGCAGAGAAATGCTGTACGCGGCAGTGCCTGTAATGAACGGAGACTCAATTGTCGCTGTTGTAAGAACCAGCCTGTTCTTTGACAGCTATTCTGCCGCCATGAGCC
>JAUVIS010000144.1 GCA_030592635.1 Candidatus Fermentibacteraceae bacterium
TCAGTACGGGGGCGGTTACCGACCACTGATGATCCTCAGCTGGGCACTGGACAACAGAATATGGGGTGTGGAAAATCAAACTGGATGGCATCTTACCAACCTCCTGCTGCTTCTGGCAGCCTCATCTCTTGTTTATATTTTTCTTGGTCGTTTTCTCAGGAAGACTGAAGCGATTTATTCAGGTACAGCACTGTTCATGTTTTCCTGCCCCATGGCGGTTGCAGTTGCCCGGGTATCCTGGCGAACAACCATTCTTGCGCTGATCCCCTTTCTTGCCTCTCTTATTCTGATATCGATATGGAGTAAAAACGCGAAGAGGAAATGGATGCCTGCAGCAGCAGCCTTTCTTTACCTTATCTCACTGCTGGTGAAAGAAACAGCCCTTGCTGCTCTTCCTGTAATGGCAGTTGTGGCATACTGCTCTGCTGCGAAAGAATTTAAGTTGCGAAAAACTGTTTGGACGATTCTCACCGCTTTGATACCTCTTATCATTTACGGGATACTAAGGTATCGTGCAATGGGATTTGGTGTGAACTATGTCGAGAGTGCATCTTTTGGATCGTTCATGGTGAAGAATCTGATGTTGCAGAACGCAATCGTCTGGCAGCCCTGGCTGACAGGTATTTCTGCACGAATGCTATTCCTTCTCTATCCGGCAGCTGTTTACTTTGTGGTTCCAGAGTGGAAGAATCGTATTCTCGTTTTCTCAATGGGGTTCTTTTTAATGCTGCCGGTAAGTAATCTTGTTTTGAGACCTGATTTTTCGGTTGCAGCATTACCCGGAGCATCTCTTTTTCTGGGATTTGTTGTTCAGAGGCTTCACGGGAGGAGATTTCTTTTCCCTGTGATTGCGATTCTTTTAACCGGAATTATTCTTTTTTCCAGAGATGAGATCAGAACTCTGAAAATGGCATCAGATTATGTTGATAGTACTACGATCAGACTTGCTGATATTGCAACTGAATTGCCAGGCAATGGCCCGCTTTTCATTAGTGGCGTCGAAACTGCTGTCGGGGTCTACGGCACATTTTGGCCGGGCGAGTACATGATTCCGCTGCGATGCACGGGAACTCAGCCAGGTCGATTTGTAACCGGAACAGACAGAATATGGGAAACTCTTTCCACAGAGAGCGAGCCGGGGTTCTTAGTTTTCATGTCTGATGACGAGGTACACTATTCATCCGTATCTGTGTCTGCTGACATGTACTCTGAACTACCTGACACTACTGTGATTATGTCAGGCAGTATTTTGGCCGGTGAGTTAATCAAGTATCCATCGTGCAGCGGATCTGATGAATCCGGCTCTCTTTACCTTGTTTCTTCGATTTATCCGGATTCCGTGATTGTAGTCGTTCCTGAGTTTCATGACGGAGTTGCCTTCTACGATCTGGCGGCGGCACCAGTATGGCTTGCATCGGATGAAACCACTGTTATTATGACTGAAAACCCGACGGAACTTGTTTTTTCAAGCGAAAACATTTCGCCTGAAAAAGCACTGGAGATCATGGAATCCAAAGAGGAGCAGTCTGTTATCTGATATAGCCCAGTCCTTCCAGTCGTTTCATCTCAATCTGTGCTTCTTCATTCGTTGTTGGTATGCAGATGCATGGCCAGGCCCAATAGCTCAGTACCTCATTCAGCAGTAAACTGTCAGTGGTCAGCATGTTCATTTCACCCGGGTCATCGGCGAGGTTAAAAGTTTCGCTCGAATCAGGTTCAACAAACCAGAGAACTTTCATTGATCCCTGAAGACAGGCTGCGGAAGAGGTATCGGCCATTACACCACTGGATGGGATAACTCTATCGAGCGGTATCTCTCCAAGAATGTTAATTCCTTCAACATGGCCAGGAACGGGAATTCCAAGATATTCAAGAACTGTTGGCAGTAGATCGTATTGCCCGACATTCTGTGGAGTCACAGTACCCGGTTCAATTCCGGGACCGGTGAGGATAAGGGGAATATGAAGAGCCTGCTGATAGAGGTTGTGGGCATGTCCCCAGTCACCGTGTTGCATGAATTCTTCACCATGGTCTGCAATCAGGATGAAGAGAGTGTTGTCAGCCAGTCCCATCTCACGCATACCGGCAAAAAGCCTTGAGAGCTGACTGTCAGTCCATCTGATCTCAGAATCATACATGGCTGTCATGTGCTCGATTATTACAGGATCGAAACAAAGCTCTATCTCTGGCCATTCGGTCACGCCATTTGTGCCGGAGTGTTTGAAGAGAGTGTCAAAAGGTGATGGCGGATCGTATGGAAGATGAGGGTCAAAAAGGTGAATTGTAGCAAAGAAAGGTTCCGGTATTTCATTTGAACTGAAATAGTCAAGAAGAGTATCAACAGTGATATCGGCGTTGTCGCTTCCATCCTCGTTGATCCAGAAATAATCATTGCCTTTAGTAATGCCAAAAGGTTCACCCAGATATCCCACATTAACCAGTGCAGCAGTTGAGTATCCCTGCTCTTTAAGGATGGTTGTCAGTGTGGGCATTTCAGGATCAAGGCCGTGGGAAAGTCCGTTATAGTGACTGCACCCGTGGCTTCTCTCTGCTAAACCCGTGAAGATTGAAGCCATTCCCGGCAGGGTCCACGGAGCCTGGGCCTGACAGTTCGTGAAAAGAATCCCTGAAGCAGCAAGACTGTCAATTACCGGGGATGTATCACGGTAGTAACCAAAACAGCCGAGATGGTCGGCGTTGAGTGTGTCAATGATTATCAGAACAATATTGACCTCTTGATCTTCTGTGTCTGCGCACGAAAGAACCAGAAGAAAAAGAACCAGTACAGCACATAGATTTGATGTTTTCATATTTCTCCAATTGTAACTGGCCGCGTACAGGAACATAGTTTGTTTTTGTCTCTTCGGGAAGGCATATTCGGAAGGAGAAAGGTGGTTTTTATGCTAAACACATTTTTCCTGGCTTACCTTATTGCACTGCCGGCTCTTGTTTCATCCGGTGGATACGCGGCATTTCTCAGTGCCGGTGGAGAGTCTGTTACTGTGGTTGACTGCGGGGGAGAAACTGCATTTACAGTTAATGCCGCGCCGGGAGAGAGACTCAGCTATCCGAGCTTTGATAATCTGAAGCTGGTTTTTATTTCTTCTTCCAGGGGGCTTGTACAACAGGATATTCTTACAGGCGAGTCTGTTGTTTTGAGCAGTGAGCGCACAGGCGCTCCGTGGATATCATCCTCCGGTGATCTCTGGTATACCTCAGGCGGCTATCTGTTCAAGAACGGGGTCTCAACCGGGATTGATATACCCTCATTTCAAGTGAGTGTTGAGAACGGTATTGCATCTTTTACAGACCGGAATGATGATCTTCACATTCTTTCTCTGGGAAGTGGGCAGGACAGGACAATTCAGGGGTACAGATTCTATTCTCCGACTGTACTCATCGGGGGTGATGTGATCGCTCCCACATTGACAGGTGATATAATCTACCTTCCTTCCAACGGCTCTTTCATGGTGGTTGGTAACGGAGAGCAGCCCTGCTGGAGTTATGAGCTTGAGGGACTGTTTTACTGCGTATCTGAGGACGACGGACACAGCATAACCGCCGCGGATATCTGGTTTGTCAAGCCTGGAGGGGAACCTGCGATGGTAACTGTCACACCGGATATTCTTGAGACCAGGCCGTCCTGTTCCGGTAACCTGCTCTGGTATGTTGATGCAGGCAGTGGGATTCCCGGCTGTGTGAGTTCGAATGATTTTTCTTTTTAAGCTTATCAGCTGCTTTGTTGCCGGTGGGGTTACCATCTGTCTTGATCCCGGCCATGGAGGCACCAGCACCGGTGCTGTGGGGGAGTACATTCTCGAAAAGGATGTTGTTCTTGAAGTGGCGCTCCAGTTGCACAACTGGCTTAATCAGATACCCGGTGTCTCTTTCGCGGCTTTGACCAGGGATGGAGATTACAATGTCTCCCTTCAGGCCAGAACCGATTACGCGAATTCATGGGGTTTCGACTATTTCATCTCAATTCATGAGAATGCTTTTGATTGTACAGTGCAGGGAACAGAGACATTCTGCGAATCTCTGGATCCGGAGGATCCCTCTTATCAGCTGGCTCTTCCCGTTCAGAACAGCATTCTTGATGCATACGGCTACACTGACAGGGGCGTAAAGGACGGGAGTTGCTACCATGTGATCAGAGAGAGCATGATGCCTGCGATCCTTGGGGAAGGCAGCTTTCTGGACTATGATGTGCAGTGGAACGAATCCTATCTGTATGCCTTTAATGTGAATGATCATGTGGGAGTGCAGGCCTGGGCTTACGCAAATGGAATCTGCGAATTTCTCGGGCTGTCTGTGCCTGCTTACGGCAATGGCGTTATTCTCATGGACAATCTTTCTCCCGGGTTCGCGGTGGATGATTCTCTTGAGTGGTCAGAGGATGTTTCAGGGGCTCCCTGGATGATGAACTGTGTTTTGGCGGAAGTTGAGTCAGACAGGACAGCCTCCTGGACTTCCATGATTCCGGTGAATGGAAGCTTCACAGTCAGCAGCTGGTGGACCTCAGGGAATGACAGGTCTTCTTCGGTCTGTTACCGCGTTTTTCATTCTGAAGGGCATACGGATGTTAATGTGGATCAATTTGCAGGCGGCGGCGGTGAATGGGTTTCTCTGGGCAGTTTTTCTTTCAGTGGAGAGTGTTCTGTTCAGATTCTCGGTTCACTGAGTGCCCCGGGAGTTATCGTGGCAGACGCGGTAAAGCTTGTGCCGCCTCTGGGTATTGAAGAACACGGGGTTGTTGCTCTCTCTGTTTTGCGGAATCCGGCTTCTTCATTCACAATTCTTTTACCTTCGTCCGCTGCTGCGGAAGTTTACATTTACAACTCGGCAGGTAGAAGAGTTTCTACTCTCAAAGGTTCCGGTTTTGTGGAATGGGCTCCCTTTGATCAGCCCCAGGGGGTGTATTTTGCTGTAGAGGCAGATCAATTACGATCAGTCAAACTGGTTTATATAAGATAATTCTCTTAATTTTATCGAATTTCTGCCTGCGCTGCATTTGGAACTGCATGTCTCCTGCGGTTATAACGCTTCCATTTTAATACATTATCAGTAGGAGTTTAACGCTCTGCCGGAGACAGGGGTTGACTCTTTTTAACAAAAGTTTGTATGATTAGACCAAATTGGTCGAAAAATTGAGGAGATGGTCAAATGGGTGAGAAGAAAAAGGATGTGGCACACAGGATTCTTCTTGCCGCGGTCAAAGTATTTGACAGGTACGGGCTTCGGAAAACAACCATGAGAGACATCGCGGAGTCTGCCGGTATGTCTAAATCGTCTCTTTACTACTATTTCA
>JAUVIS010000074.1 GCA_030592635.1 Candidatus Fermentibacteraceae bacterium
TCTCACTGGCTACTATCCATCCTCCTCCGGCAATCTTTCCGAGACTGAGGGGTCTGAAACCCATGGAGTCTCTTACCGCATACATCCCCTCAGGAACCAGCAGGAGCAGGCAGAAGGCTCCCTCAAGTCTGGAAATCGCCAGTTGAAGACACTTCTCTATGTTGTAGTCGTTGTCTTCAAGCTCCCTGCTCATGAGATGCAGCACTATCTCGGTGTCTGTATTCGTCTGAAAGATATGTCCCTTGCGTTGCAGGCTTCTTCTGATTGCGCCTGCATTACTGATTGTACCGTTGTGCGCTATCGCGACCGGTATGTCAGCCATTCTTACAAGGATAGGTTGCGCGTTGATTACTGAAGACCCGCCGAATGTACCGTACCTCACATGTCCAATTCCCGCGAAGATACCATCAGACATCATCTCCTCCGGAACATCAATCATCAGCTCGGAGACAAGACCATTTTTCTTGTGGAGTTTGATCTCTCCGTTACCGTCAAGAGTAGCAATTCCGGCCGCTTCCTGACCTCGATGCTGCTGGGCAAACAAGCCCTCCGCAACCAGAGCTGAATTTGATTCCTCTGCTCCGATAACACCGCAGAGACCACAGTATTCACCGATTTGTTTCATTTCTGTTTCCCCTGGAAAGCGGCATTAATGAACGCGCTGAAAAGCGGATGAGGTTTCAATGGACGGCTCTTGAATTCAGGATGAAACTGAACTGCTACAAACCAGCAACAGTCTGGTCTTTCAACTACTTCCACAAGATTCCCGTCAGGAGAAAGACCGGTTAATCTCAATCCTGCTTTTTCAAGTATTTCCCTGTAGTCATTATTAAACTCAAATCGATGTCTGTGTCTCTCGGATATATCTGTTGCTCCGTAGGCTGCCGCTGCCTTTGATTCCTTCTCCAGAATACATGGATATGCTCCCAGCCTCATTGTTCCACCCTTGTTTACCACTTTCTTCTGCTCATCCATGAGAGATATCACAGGGTGCGGAGTTTCCGGATCGAATTCAAGGCTGTTTGCCCCGAATAAGCCAGCGAGATTTTTGGCGGTATCAATGGTTGCACACTGCAGGCCGAGACATATTCCCAAAAACGGAATATCATTTTCTCTGGCATATTTTACAGCCTCAATTTTGCCATCCAGACCCCTGTAACCAAATCCTCCGGGTACAAGAATTCCATCAACTTCACCAAGAAGCTCAACAGGATCTCTGTTCTGAAGATCTTCTGCTTCAATACATTTTACTTTCAGATCAAGCCTCTGGTCGATTGCCCCGTGGGAAAGAGCTTCAAAAATACTTTTATAGGCATCGCGGAGGGCCATGTACTTGCCAACCACCGCAATCTTAACCTTACCGCAATCCGGGTTTATTGCCCGCGCAACCATCATATTCCACTGAGAAAGATCAAGCTGGTTCTCGGGCAAACCGAATTTTCTCAGTATCAATGAGTCAAGTCCCTGTTTCGCAAGTTCGATGGGTACTTCATAAATGGAATTCTTTACATCTTTTTCCTCAATGACCGCAGCTCGTGGAACACTGCAGAAAAGAGAAAGTTTTTTAAAATGTTCCTCCTCCATCGCAACCTCTGTTCGACAGATAAATACATCAGGAATAATACCAATAGAACGCATAATTCCCGCTGACTGCTGCGCAGGCTTAGTTTTCAACTCGCCGGAGGCATTCAGATACGGCAGAAGTGTCAGATGAACAAAAACCGCGTTCTCCTGTCCAAGCTCCACTCTGAGCTGCCTGAGAGCTTCAAGGAAAGGACTGGACTCAATATCGCCGGCGGTTCCGCCTATTTCTGTAATAACAATGTCTGCACCTGTATCAGCGCACAACAAAATGGCCTTCTTGATTTCATCTGTAATATGGGGAACAACCTGAACGGTTCCTCCCAGATATCCCCCCCGCCGCTCTCTCCGTATTACTGTGGAGTAAATGCGACCTGTGGTGTAATTGCTCTGCCTGGTGCATGTGACCCCCGCAAAACGCTCGTAATGCCCCAGATCAAGATCTGCCTCAGCCCCATCGTCTGTTACATACACCTCGCCATGCTGATAAGGTGACATTGTTCCCGGATCAACATTCAGGTAAGGATCCAGTTTCTGCAGGAACACCTTGTAACCTCGCTGCTTAAGCAGCAGTGCCACAGAAGCAGCGGTTATTCCTTTTCCAAGAGAGGAGACCACGCCCCCGGTAATAAACAGATGTTTCACCGGCTCACCCATGACAATTCCTTCCGTGCAGATTTTCAGAGAAGACTAAAGGCGGAATATACGAAAAAACCGGATGTCTGATTGAGAACGGATCAGGTTTGCGCTATCTCCGGAATGGAAAGAAACACTTTCACCAGTCCGGGATCAAACTGGGTTGAGCTGTTTTTCCTGATCTCCTCTCTGGCTTTTTCGGGAAGGATTGCATGACGATACGGTCGCTCGGTAATCATGGCACTGAAAGCATCGCAAATCGCAAGAATTCTTCCCAAAAGTGGAATTTCTTCTCCTTTCAGGCCATCTGGATAACCGGTACCGTCAAACCTCTCGTGATGATGTCTTGCGCCTTCAATAACGGCTGCCAGCGAGGGCAGGGGACCCAGAATCTCAGCTGCTTTTTCAGGATGGCTTTTCATTACATCATATTCGCCGACAGTTAACAACTCTTTTTTCAGAAGAATTCTCTCGGGTACTCCTATCTTGCCTATGTCATGAAGCTTGCCGGCAATTCTGGCAGTCTGCACATTCTTGTCATCCAGCCCGATTTTCCTGGAAAGAAGAACCGCAAAGCCGGCAACCTGTTCAGAATGATCCAGTGTGTATCCGTCTCTGGCTCCGACGGCAGCAGCAAATCCGTCAATGGCGGTCATAAACAATTGCTGATTCAGTTCTATCTCCCGTATGTAGCCTTCGACCAGATTGCTGTATGCATCAGATGCCGCGAACGAGGAAAGCACAGCATCAACAAGCTGCTTTTTTTTGAACGGTTTGTGTATCACATGCTGTACGCCCTGAGAAAGCGCGAAGCGCGCGTCTTCCGGCGTGATAAAACCTGAGACAAGAATAAATGGAACAATTATCTTTTCTTTACGACACCATCGGAGAAGGTCGATCCCCGTTTCTCCTCCAGGCATGGCGATATCGCTGAGTATCACATCCACGGTGAATTGCTTCAGGCACTCTCTGGCATGTGAAACCGATTCAGCAAAAACTATAAACACTTCCAGATCGGAGAGGTACGCTTTTATTACATCCCTTATGGTGCCTTCATCATCCACCACAAGAGCCGTCTTGCCCCTGAGACTGATTTTCTCTGCGTCGTCAACCATTGCTGTTCCTTCTTTCGCCAGCAATATAGAAAAATCCGGGAATGAGTGTACTTTTTATGAGAAGCTCTTTCTCGACCACCTCTCTATCAAAATGCCGGCAACGACAAGCAGCAGTCCGGTAACTGTTGAGAGAGCAATCTTTTCTCCCACAACAAGTCCGATAAGTACCAGGGCAAGGAATGGAGTCAGGAAAATCATTCCACTCACAGCCGCCGCGGATGATGCCCATTTCAGAGCAGTGTTCCACATAATGTAGGTAAGCCCCATCTCAAAGATCCCGATGTAAAGTACCCATGGGAGAATTCCAGAGTGAAGAGTAAACTCCCTGCCTGTCGCAAGACCATATACGAACAGGTAAATGGATCCGGAGACAAAGCCGGTAAAAAGCACAGCAGTTGTTTTACCTTTATTTCTTGTTTTCAGCACCCAGTAGACTGCCCAGATCAGGGTACTTGCAAATGCAAGAATCAGTGGAGTGGCGGATATCTCAAAGGTACTCCGCCCCATAAGAGCGAGGAACGCCACACCCGCAAAGCTGAGAAATATTCCAGCAAGACCTTTCATGTTCAGCTTCTGGCCAAGAAGAGGTACTGAAAGAAGCACAAGCACCACCGGCCACAGATAGTTCACAACCATGGCAATCTGAGCCGGAAGTCCGTGATAAGCGTTAAGAAGAACAAGGTAGTAAAGAAATGGATTCATAAAACCGAGATAAAGTCCGGATATCACATCATCTCTTCGTATCCGCGTTCTTCCCACGGCCAGCGCAGCGGCGAACACTATTGTAGAAATTACTGATCCGGCAAACACAACCAGCCACGGCGATCCAAAAAGCAGAGCCTTCTTGAACGCTGTCGCTGCTCCGGACCAGCACATAACCGAAGCAAGAGCCAGAAGAACCGCCGATCTGTCCGATTTCATGATAATCATGTTACTGCTCCTCTTTGAATCGGACGCAACATACAGAGATTCCCGTACAACTGCCAGCAATCCGGAACATCAAACGGAAGCAGTCAGAAACGCGTTGAATCTCCAGGATTACAGCAAATCACCTATTTCGTTGACAAGCAAGACGATATGTCAATATGTGGGCTTTTGGGGAGAGGCTTATACTACATGTTGTGGTTCCCGCAGTTGCGCCACCGCGGGCCGTATGTTATTATCGCACCGTGAAGGGTTGTTTATCAATAGGTCTTTTTTCAAGGAATGTTAGGGGTGCTGCTCTTTTATGGACTGGCTGGTCAGGAAACGCAACGGTAAGGTTGTTTCGTACAGGAAATCCAGAATTGACAACGCTATTGACAGAGCTCTAAAGGCTTCAAGCACAAAAGGTTCCAGCCGGGAAGTAGCCGACCAGGTCGAAGCGAGCCTGTATATGGGCTTCTTCAAGCTGGGTTCTATACCTACAGTTGAACAGATTCAGAATTTTATTGAAGAAACTCTCATGCTCAGAAGATACACAGCAGCAGCAAGAAGTTTCATCCTGTACAGGGAAAAGAGAAGTGAAGCCCGCGATATCAGAGCCATATTCAAGGGAATGGATTCCCTGGTTGCCGACTACATAGGCCGACAGGACTGGCGGGTTAACGAGAACTCCAACATGAACTACAGCCTTCAGGGGCTGAACTTCTATCTGTCCAGTTCCATCACGGCCAGATACTGGCTCTCGAAGATCTACACACCCCAGATAAAGGAATTCCAGGACAGTGGTGACATGCACATCCACGACCTCGGCATTCTTGGTCCCTACTGTGTAGGATGGGATCTGATGGAGCTGCTTCAGGGAGGTTTCCTTGGGGCCAGAGGGAAGATTGAGTCAAAACCCGCCGCGCATCTCAGAACCGCTCTGGGACAGATGGTCAACTTTTTCTACACTCTCCAGGGAGAGGCAGCGGGAGCCCAGGCATTCAGCAACTTCGATACACTGCTGGCACCATTTATCAGATACGATAACCTCTCGTACAAGCAGGTCACCCAGTGTCTGCAGGAATTCCTTTTTAACGTCAATGTTCCAACACGCGTGGGATTTCAGACCCCCTTCACAAACATTACAATGGATCTTCGGGTACCTTCAACCCACAAAGACCTTCATGTAATCATAGGCGGGCAGGAAAAGGCAGAGACTTACGGAGATTTCCAGAATGAGATGAACATTCTCAACCGCGCGTTCTGTGAGCTGATGATGAAGGGCGACGCCAAAGGAAGGATATTCACTTTCCCTATCCCGACATACAACATAACCTCTGATTTTGACTGGGAAGACGATGAGCTTCAGCCCCTCTGGGAGATGACAGGAAAATACGGAATCCCCTACTTCAGCAACTTTGTCAATTCCGACATGAGCCCGGAAGATTCCAGATCCATGTGCTGCAGACTCCGCCTGGATCACCGGGAGCTGAAAGCCCGGGGAGGCGGCCTGTTCGGATCAAATCCTCTCACCGGCTCCATAGGTGTAGTTACAGTAAACATTCCGAGGATTGCCCTGATCTCCCGTGGCAGCAAAGAAGCGTTCTTTCAGAGACTTGGTTCAGTTATGGAATCTGCCAGAGAATCCCTGGAACTTAAAAGGAAGTTCGTCGAAGAACTGACAGAGAGAGGCCTTTACCCCTATACCCGCCATTACCTGAGACATGTTAAAGAAGAGGCAGGCGCTTTCTGGGCAAACCATTTCAGTACAATCGGCCTCATCGGAATGAACGAAGGCGCATTGAACTTCATGGGCAGGGGAATAGCCACACCGGAGGGAAAAAAATGGTCCCTTGAAATTCTCGACTTCATGCGGAACAAGCTCACAGAATTTCAAGCGGAAACAAATCACCTGTACAACCTCGAAGCCTCTCCTGCCGAGGGTGCCAGCTACCGTCTGGCCAACAAGGACAGGAAAGAGTTCTCCGAGGCCGCCCACCAGGGACTTTCAAATCCGTACTACACCAACTCCGTGCATCTGCCGGTAAATACTCACACGGACATCTACAGCCTGCTGAAACATCAGGACGAACTTCAGACCAGATTCACAGGCGGTACTGTGGTTCATATCTTCATCGGAGAGGCAATCACAGACTGGCGAATGGTCAGAACACTGGCAAAGAAAATAGTCACAAATTTCAAACTCCCGTATTTCAGTTTTACTCCTACATTCAGCATCTGTCCTGTACACGGGTATATACCGGGAGAGCATTTCCAATGCCCTTACCCGCACACAGATGAGGAGATTGACAAGTACGGTGAAATTGTGGAAATAAGTTCAGAGCTTCCTCCAGGCAGCTACAGGGAAGTTAAACTGACATCCGGTGAAGCCGAGCCTTCACTTTTTTTGAGCATTGAGAAGGTGGATATAAAATGAGCACAGAGACTGTTACGGTTAAAGTGGTAAAAGCAGAGGTTTACTCCAGGGTAGTCGGCTACTATCGCCCCGTTCAGGACTGGAACAGAGGTAAACAGGAAGAATTTTCGGAGAGGGAGTATATCGACTTGAAAGTAAACAAGGACTGAAAATTGATTCGCTCAATTCAGGGAACAAGCCTGATCGAATACCCCGGCAGAATTTCTTCAGTTCTTTTTACTGCCGGATGTAATCTTGCGTGCCCTTACTGCCACAATCCGGAACTGGTCAACGTGGGTCTTCTCGACAAGGAATTCTGTCTCAGCCATGATAAAATTCTTAAAGAACTCATTGAAAGATCCGGCTTTATTGACGCGGTGGTACTTACGGGCGGTGAACCTCTTCTGTACGACAGCAACATTGATCTTCTCAGGCGGATAAGAGAAGAAACTTCTCTGGCAATCAAACTGGATACCAACGGGACGTACCCCGAAAGGCTGAAGAAAGCTCTCTCCTATGTTGACTTCGTTGCCATGGATCTGAAGTCAAGCCCTGAAAAGTACATTTTCGCCACAGGAGGCAGGGCAAGATTCAACTCTGTCAGAGAAAGTGCTGTACTCCTGATGAACCATGGTGAAATCAAGTACGAATTCCGATCTACAATGGTTCCCGGTATTATCAACGCGGAGGATGTACTGCTTCTCCTTGATGAATTCGCGCCGTTGAAAATAAAAAGATATGCTCTTCAGTCATTCCGCTCGGAGAAAACTCTCTCCTCGGAACTCATCGGTATGCCTTCATACCCCCAGGGATACATTGAAGCTCTCGCGGAAAAAATGGTTGACCGGGTTGGGGATATTCAACTCCGGGTCTGAATCTCTATTTTTATTGATCCGGAAGAGTCTGCGCCTTTTAGTGAACTTACCATTCCCCTTATTGTATTTTCCATCATTCTGGCCGGAAAACCGATCAGAGGAATCTTTTCACCATTGCACTCAAGCAGAACTCCACCGGGCTGACAGCCGGCACATGCGGAGCACTTCCCGCCTGTCAGGCTGGAATACATCTCCGCGACCATAGCCGCGGCGACAGCCATTACTCTCGCGGAAAAGGTTCCCAGTTCAAGGGCAGAATGATGATCCCCCACAACGGACAGCCTGCCTGTTCTCTCTGTTCGTATTTCACTCAGCGGGGAAGTTCCGGCAATACCTGAGCAGGCAATGATAAACTTATCGGGAAAAACAGTGGACCACTCTTCAATCAGAAAAACCTTTGTCTCTGAATCATCCACTGCCTCAACAAGAACATCGCAGTTTTGAAAAATATCGCGGACATTGTAGGGAGTCACACGCATGATGTGTGTTTCAACATCAATTGCTCTATTAATCCTTAACAGGTTATGAGACAACGCTTCAACTTTAGGCATACCCGCCTGATCGGCGAAGAAAAACTGCCGGTTCAGATTCTGGATCTCGACCTTGTCAAAGTCTGCAACAACAAGAGATACTGCCCCTGCACGAGCCAGCAGCATGGCCACATTTGAACCAATCCCCCCGACACCGGCAATACCGATTCTAAGATTTGAGAAACTCTCCACCAGACTATCAGGACAATCTCTGAAAATATTCATAGCCATCCTTGAAGTAATCTACTCACCTTTTAATACCAGACGAAAACCTGCCATGGCAAGTATTATTCCCACAGTGGCTTCCCTGCCCAACTGAGGCAGTACCAGGAGGAATATGCCAGCAGCATCTTGCGCTTCTTTTCCATTCGTCTGTTTCCTTCTTTCCTTTTCGCAGGCACTGTATCATAACATTGTGCAGGAACACACGATAAATCCTGTTAAATATACCCGAGATTTTGAAGAGCATCGAGAAAAACATTCTCAACAAGAACTGCCGCTGGATGAAAAAGGGGAGGAGTGGAAAGATAGAACTGGGCATCATCCAGCAAGATACTGTCAATGTAGTCAAGGTAATCATGCTCGCCGGGATCTGCTGCAAGGTTGAACATGAATGCCACACTTCCCCTGTCAAAGAGATGAACCTTTATATTATTCCTTCTGGCAGTTACCACATACTCCTCTTCCATGTTCATTCCTGCAGGTACACTCCTGTCAGCAGGGAAGTCTGGAGACAGCAGATCAATACCAAAAAGATCCGGTGGAACATCCTTCCGAACCCAGGAAAGCACTGTGGGCAGGACATCCGCCTGACTCACAGTAACTTCACTGACTGCTCCGCACTCAAAGCCGGAACCGCTGATGATCAGAGGAACATTAAGCAACTCCTGGTAAAGAGAGTGGGCATGCCCGAGCTTGTTGTGATCAAGGAATTCCTCACCATGGTCTGCAACAAGAATAACCAGAGCGTCATCAGTTATACCCCGCTCCCGAAGTCCTGCCAGAAGCCTGCCAATTTCCCTGTCAGTATATGCAACCTCTCCATCGTAAAGAGCCACAAGATTGTAAAGATCTTCAGCGGAAAGATTAATTATTCCCTGATTCACATTCACAACAGTTTCCCGTTGTCCCCATGATGAATTAAACTCTCCCCGGTAATCGGGATCCCGCCATAGATCAGCAAAAGAGTCAGGCGGTGAGTAAGTAAGGTGCGGATCATAGAAATGAACGGCAAGAAAAAGCGGACTATCCGATTGGTTACCGTCTACCCATTGAAGAGCAGCGTCGACTGTCTGCTCTGCATTCCTGTCGCTGCTGCTTCCAAGAGAAGAGAAACAGTCAAAATGGTCAAAGCCCTGGTGAAAACCAAAATCGGCATTCATAAAAATCACATTGAAGAAAGCTGCAGTAGCGTATCCGGCACCGTTGAGATATTCAGCAAGAGTTGCGACTTCTCTGTCCATTCCGTAATAGGAGTCTCCCCGTCTGCGGGCATTGTGCTCAAGTGGAAGAAGACCTGTAAAAATTGTTGCCATTGAAGGGAGTGTCCAGGGTTCACCGGCAGTTACATTCAAATACCGTACGCCGTTCGAAGCCAGGCTGTCCATGGTTGGTGTGGTATTTCTGTTATAGCCGTAGCAGCCAAGGTGATCCGATCTCAGCGTATCCACGATTACAAGAATTACATTCCCCCGGGGGGAAGAGCCACACCCGACAATTAAAAACAGCAGGGAAGCACATACATAAAAATACTTCAAGAACTCCACCTTTCAATTAGTGCAACTGGTAATATACAGCCTGAGTGCATTATCAATGAAACAGCCGCGTCCCCACGATATGCTGAATGAGCATAACGATCACCTCAAAGTATTGCAACCATTGCGTTTTACCATTCTTCCACTTAGAATATGCCTCTGATTATGTACGATACTATTTACCCCAATTAACTCAAACCTGGGAGGATATATACATGTCCTGCAACTACTCCACCCGGGAGCTTCTTGAGGCGCAGAATGTTGTGGCCACCTTCAAGTACGAGCCTAAACCCGCTGTAAAAGGATACACCGGTGAAGCGCTCAGAGTGGACCTTTCAAACTACTCCTTCAAGATCATCCCGATATCAGAAGAAATTAAACTGAAATTTACCGGCGGAAAGGGCTTTGATCTCTGGCTCCTCTGGAATGAAGTCAACGGTGACACGAAATGGGACAGCCCTGAAAACGGTCTCTGCATTGCATGCGGCCCCCTGGGCGGTACGCCGTCTTTCCCCGGCACCGGAAAATCCATTGTTACCACCATCTCCCCAACCACCGGCTCTGTGATTGACAGTAATGTGGGCGGTCATTACGGTCCTCTACTGAAATTCTCCGGCTTTGACGCACTGATAATTGTCGGCAAGCAGGAAAACAGAGACCACGTGGTCTACATCGACGGAGACCTGGGAATAGTACAGATCGTTCGCAACGAGAAACTGGACACAAACAGTCACATCGTTGCCAACCAGCTTGCCGATCTTTACTGCCACGATGAAGATGACAAAAGAAATATCTCAACTGTTTCCGCCGGAGTTGGCGCTGACCACTGCTGGATAGGCTGCCTGAACTTCTCATGGTGGGACTGGCGCCGTGAGCACATGCGCCTGAAGCAGGCAGGCCGCGGGGGAAGTGGAACTGTTTTCCGGGGCAAGGGCCTCAAAGGGCTTATTGCCAGAACTTCCAGCTCCCGACCGGAGTGGCAGCACACCAAAGGGGGTAAATAGATGTCTCAGGACTGTGATTGCGAATGCAAAA